>PMIG01000117.1 GCA_003157055.1 Bacteroidales bacterium
ATCGAAACACTGGTTTTGGGGAACGATTTTTGAATCATGGCGCATTTATCGGGACGTGTTCCTGGCCGCTTTTCTCATAAATGTATTTGGTCTGGTAGGGATTTTTTATGTCCTGAATGTCTATGACCGCGTAATTCCAAACGGTGCTTTTGAAACTCTCTGGGTCCTGTCTATTGGGGTTACGGTAATCTACCTTTTTGCGGTTATGATGCGCGTCCTGCGGAGCTATTTCATTGATGAGGCGGCAAAAAAGACCAATTTAAAAATTTCCGCAATGCTCCTTCAGAAAGTTCTCGACCTGAAACTGGAAGCCCGTCCGCAATCAGTAGGATCATTTACTAAAAATCTGCAGGAATTTGAAGGTATTCGTGACTTCATTACATCATTTTCGATTACCGCCGTCGTCGACCTGCCCTTCACAGTAATCGGACTGTTCGTGGTCTGGTGGATAGGCAGCTATATCGTTTTGGTTCATGTGATAACGATTTTGATATTGATTGTGTATTCTTATTTCATACAGCCTCCGCTTCAAAGAGTTGTACAAAAATCACTAAAAGCGTCGGCGCAAAAGAATGCAATTCTTATTGAGGGTGTTGCCGGCCTCGAAACGATAAAAATACTGGGCGCCGAAGGCCAGATTCAAAGAGCGTGGGAAGAAGCCGTAAGTTACATTTCTAAATGGAGTAACAAGTCGCGCATGATATCCTCTTCCGTTCAGGATGTTTCGTATTTAATGCAAAACACCATGATAGTGGCTGTCGTAGTTGTCGGTGTTTACATGATCACTACGCACGATCTTACTCAAGGCGGCCTGGTAGCTTTGGTCATCCTCTCTAGGCAAGTAGTCGCTCCTATGGCTCAGGTTGTCAATCTGTCAATGCGATATCATCAGGTCAAGGAATCTTTGAAAACACTCGATGAAATAATGAATCTTCCTGTCGAGAGGCCTGCCGGCAAAACATTTTTGCCGAGGAAACGTTTTGATGGCATGATTGGCGTGAAGAACCTCACATTTTCCTACCCCGGCCAAACTACAAAAGTACTCAACAACATTACACTGGAAATTGCCGCAGGAGAAAAAGTCGGCATTATCGGACCGGTTGGTTCAGGAAAGACTACTCTTGGTAAATTGATACTCGGTTTATATGAACCGATCAGTGGAATGGTAACTATGGACGGCACTGATATTCGCCAGATCGATCCGGCGGAGTTGCGGCACTTTCTGGGTTACGTTCCCCAGGACATTGTTCTTTTCCAAGGAACATTGCGGGATAATGTAACGATGGGCGTGCACGAGATTGATGACCATAGCGCCTTCCAGGCGGCGGAAATAGCCGGCGTGAATGAATTCGCCAAGAAACATCCCTCCGGATTCGATATGAGAGTTGAGGAATTCGGCCGGGGACTTTCCGGCGGTCAGCGACAGAGCGTAGCCATAGCCAGAGCCATTTTGCTTGATCCGCCCGTATTGGTGCTGGATGAACCGACAAGTAATATGGACAACCGGTCGGAAATCANNCAAGACAGTCAAAGAAAAAACCGTCATCTTGATTACGCACCGGGCATCGCTTCTAGATATGGTAAATCGCCTGATAGTTATAGATAATGGCTCTATTATTGCTGACGGCCCGAAAGATTTTGTCATTGAGGCAATGAAAAAAGGACAGCTCAATCTTTAGAGAAAGAGCTTAGTTTGAAGAAATGAATAAGGATTCTAAAATCAAAAAATTTTTCCAGTTATTCCAAAGGATACCCGAAACGGGAGAGTTCGGTTGGAAGAAACTGATCAATGATTTCAAAAACAACCAATTTTTTCAGCTATTACGGAATCTACCGGAAGCGGAAGATCCTGTTTTGAAACAAATGAAAAATGGCTCCAAATTCAACCAAATATTCCGGAAGCTGCCTGAAGAGGATGTTGATTTTGCCACCGATGTCCGCGCGACTATCCTTTCCCAGACCCCTCAGGGCGGCAGAATGATCATTTGGTCAACCCTTATCCTTTTGTTTATTTTTTTAATCTGGGCATCTTTCTCAGAATTGGAAGAGGTCACCCGGGGAGAAGGAAAAGTTGTCCCGTCGAGCCATGTTCAGATCATACAGAACCTTGAAGGAGGCATAATTTCAGAAATCCTCGTGAATGTTGGTGATGTAGTTAAAAAAGATCAGCTGCTCCTGCGGATGGATGAAACCCGATTTTCTTCATCTTTTGAAGAGAACAGGGCTAAGTACCTCTCCAACAAGGCTAAATCGGCTCGTTTGAAAGCCGAGGCCAACGGAACCGCCCTGGTTATTCCGGGAGATGTTTTAAAGGAAAGGCCGGAGATTGCCGCTCGGGAACGACAATTGTACGAAAGCCGGAGAATGGAGATAAGTTCCAGCTCTGAAATAAAGCGCCAACAGATTAATCAGCGTACTCAGGAAGTAAAAGAACTGGAGACAAAACTTGGCGAATTAAGCAGGACTTATGCTCTTTTACAGAAAGAAATCAGCATGATAAAGCCTCTGGTACAAAAGGGGGCCGCTTCCGAAGTGGAAGTTCTTCAACTTGAACGTCAGGCCAGCCAAATGCAAGGGGATATCGATCGTATCCGCCATGAGATCCCCGGAGCCGAGTCAAAACTCAGAGAAAGCCAGATTGCCTTAAATGAACTGAACCTTAACTATAGGAACAAAGCAAATACGGAATCCAATGATATTCTTCGGGAGGTTGATGAAGGCGCCAGTTCTTCTCTTGCCCTAAAGGACAGATTGGATAGAACATCCGTGCGCTCTCCTGTTGACGGCATCGTGAACCGGGTAATGGTAAAGACCGTGGGCGGTGTTGTTCAGCCCGGAATGGATCTTGTTGAAATCGTACCTCAATCCGGTAATCTGATAGTCGAGGCGAAGATCAAGCCTGCCGACATTGCTTTTCTCCGCCCCGGTCAGAAAGCCACGATAAAATTCACTGCTTACGACTATACGATCTATGGCTCTCTTAAGGCTGAACTGGAGTCTGTCGGGGCTGATAGTATCACCGATGATAAGGGAAACAGCTTTTTTATTGTCAGATTAAGGACTGATAAAAATTATTTGGGTACAAAGAATCATCCCCTGCCTATAATGCCGGGCATGGTTACATCAATAGATATTCTAACCGGCAAGAAAACCGTTCTCTCTTACCTTTTAAAACCAGTCCTGAAAGCTAGATATATGGCTTTGAGAGAACGTTAAAACAAGAGGATGTCATTTGATCGTCCCCGTCTTGTCTCTATTGAATAAGGAAAGAATTGTATGGCGATCCTGTTAAGTAGTGCTAACAGCACAGTTGTCACAAGATGGGCCGGCCATTTGAAAGAACATTTCGCAATTAAAAAGGCCTTGTCTCTGGCAGAAGTTAACAAATTATGCGTTACTGAACAATTTGAAACAATTCTCCTGCACAGAATGCTCATTGACATGCCTTCGTTTTCCGGTTTACTCAAATCGTTACCCACAGCCAGGTTTTTTCTTCTTTCGGACCGCCCGGATGAAGAAGAAGCACTGTTATTTCTTAAGTTGGGAATCGTGGGATACGGCAATACTTATATCTCGTCGCTTCGGCTGCTGGAAGCATTGCGGGTCATTACCAACGGAGGAGTGTGGCTCGGCCAAAAAGTAATTCAACGTCTGATCATGGACACCGCAGGTAATTCAAAAGTTAATGAAGATAGAAACGCTGCTGAATCGGCTATGGCAAAATTGACCAAAGCAGAGCGTCAGATCGCCGAATTTGTTGCCCGGGGAGAATCTAATCTGGAAATCGCAGCTGATTTATACATAACGGAAAGGACAGTCAAAGCCCACCTGACGTCCATCTATTCCAAGACAAAAACAGGCAACAGACTGAACCTGGCCCTGCTCATTAATCTCGGCAAAAGCCCGCAGAGTTGAGCGATCTATATCTTATTTGTCTCCGAACTTCATTTCATTCGTTTTACCACGGCGCTTTGCGCCTGGTATAGTTCGCCTTACGCTGAAAACCTATAGTGACCTTTAGGTTATTCGCTATGCT
>PMIG01000029.1 GCA_003157055.1 Bacteroidales bacterium
TTATTTTATCATAGACTTTAAAAAATTCAATTGATACAAAATCTGATTGTCGCACAGGCAATCAGATTTTTTTTGTTAGAAGCAGTTTCTTGACTTAAGCCTGAACATTATGATTTGAGTTTGAAAGGATTTAATTTATCAAGCCTGAAAACGAAGCGTATCCTTTCCTTGAATGGACCGGTTATTGCATTTACATTATCTGAGACAAGAAATGGAAAATAGACTTCGAGAAAGTCCCATATTCCTGCTTTTATACCTGCTTCACAGAACAAAGTTGATTTAGCCCCGTTACCTATTCCATGATCATTTAGCAACAAATTAACAAAAGCTTTTAAAGGTATCTTTGAGGCTTTTCCGGGCAGACCGCTGGTTAAAGTGAGAGAACAGAGCCATCGGCTGTATCCTAGGCTGTCATTTACAGCTGATACAAGTCCGCCTTCAGATATTGTCATCTGTCTCGAAAAGAAGGTCTTTGGAAACTCAGCGAACCGGTCGGGATATACACCCTCAAGCAAATATTGTTCACGACCACTACGGCCGCTCGGTGAAAAAGAATAATATTGATCAGTGGAACTATTGCTCAGCATTGTTCCTGCAAAAGCTCTTAATTCCAGGCCACTCTTCTTTCCTCTGTAGCTATATCTATAGTTTAATTCAACAGAAGTTTTCTGATAAGATTTCCCCGATTCATAAGATGCAGTCAGATTATAAGGATTTACCACACTGGTTCTTTCCATCTGGTATCCGAATTGCAGAAATGAACGCATTTCCGCATGAGTAAGCGCTTCAATCTGATTGAGGTCAGAGGCTGCAATATAATATCCGAAGAGCTTCTTAACTACAAAATCGGTAACCTTAGAGGGTCGAAAATATAATTCCAATCCTGTCTTTACTTTATGGAAATACTGCTCTCCCGGAACCCCGAATTGTTCTCCTTCAAGAGTCAGCGAAGCAAGCCTTATGAAACTATCATACGGAATTTTGTTGAATGATATTTTTCCGTAACCTGTAACTCCATTATTTCGGAATGAATAAAAAGGCATGGCAAAATATTCAACCGGCTTGGGTATCAATGAGACATTCTGTAAGGCAACCCCTGCCATAAAGCCATCTGCACTACTCCAGTTTACTACCGGGAAATAAATTAAATACCGGTTATCCGGATCTTCAATAGTATATATTAGCTGATATTTAACAGGATCTGCTTTTCTGAAAACCCCTGATGTACGTATGTTGTTATTAAGCCTGAATAACTCAGTCATCTTATGTTCAGGATCGATCCGTATCTGAGTAAGCTTTTCAGGTGAAGTATTGATCCATTTCTGTCCGGCGAAACCATCTTCCCATTTCTCTGAACAGATTGAATCTCCTTTCAATCCTGCTATCAGAATGGGCGCTTTCAGCTCGCCCTGGTTTTTTATCAGCACTTTCCCATTCCTGTACCGGGCTATTTTATAATCGAGTCTTTTGGTTGTACTAAGAAAATCATCAAAAAACCATGTGAGATCTTTATCAGTATGATTCTCAAAGACTGATCTGAGATCCGCAGGTTGCGGATGTTTGTTTTTCCATATCCTGTAGTAATCGTGCATTGCGGAATCATAGAGAGAATCTCCCAGGTAAGCTCTCAGATAATTGAATCCGGCGGAAGCTTTGCTGTATATTATATTTTCGTAATTATTGTAACTATATTCGGCAGCTGGAAGATCTATGCTTTGTTCCAGGTTTCTTCTTGCCGGAATAAGCCATTCCAGCTCCTGAATTCTTTGTGCCGGTGTATTAAGTATGTGGAAAAATGCAGCCATTTTCCTGTTTTTCAGGCTTAATTCCCAAAGCTTTTTCCCAGGATATCTAAAGTTCATATATCTTGATTCATTAGCAGTTGCAATGCTTTCATCCATGAAAGGAAATCTGCGTTCATCTGATCCTATTGCACTGTAAAACCAGCTATGACAGACTTCATGTGCTATCACATCATCAAGAAGATAAGGATCGCCAGCCAGTCCAATAACTGTCAGCTCCGGATATTCCATACCGGCACCTGAATTCAAAGCGCTCTGTACGGCAGTAAAGTTATCATAAGGATAGTCTCCGTTCCATTTTGAAAAATACCAGATAGCCCCTTTTTCATAAGATATGGCTCTCATCCAGAGATAATCTTCCTGGTTGGTAAACATTGCCCAGGTAGTGACCTCCCTGCCTGATTCCGGCAGCCTGACTCTCCCTTTCATCACATGAAATCTTTTATCTGCAAACCATGCGAAATCATGGATATTATTCTCTTTATACCTCAAGGTTTTATTATGTACTGATGAAGGCGGAAAATTATCAGCCAGGTAATCAGGTATTCTCATCCAGGCAGTGTCTGAAGCAATTATATTCAACCATTTCTTTTCATCCTCGTTCTGAAGAATTCCTGTTGCACCAACTATATAGTTAGCCGGTAGTGTAATGTTTACATCAAAATTTCCATATTCAGAGTAGAATTCCCCCTGGTCGAGATATGGCATCTGATGCCAGCCTGATCTGTCATAAAC
>PMIG01000172.1 GCA_003157055.1 Bacteroidales bacterium
CAATAGTATATCAGCGCAGAATGACACCCTGAAACTAACACTGAATCAGGCATTGCAGCTTGGCCTGGCCAACCGCTTTGATATAAAAGGGAATCATCTTAATATAGATATTGCCAGGAACAGGCTCATAAAATCCAATAAGGAACTTTTGCCCGATCTTTCAGCAAACGGGAAACTGGTTTACTATGGAGAGTTACAGCCATCAATAATACCGGCAGGTTATCTGGGATTTACCGAACCAAAAAAGATTGCCATAGGAATGAAAAATAATACTTCATTCTCTCTCGATCTGAACTATGTCATTTATAAACCCGGATTATATACTGATATAAAAATTGCATCAAACAATCTAGCTCTGGAAGAAGAAAGCAACAATAAATCGGATATTAATATCAAAATCGAAATAGCTGAAGCTTATGATAATACTCTGCTTAAATCATTTCAGTATGAAATTGCCCTGAAAAATGAAAACCGCTATAAAGAATATTATGATCTCACCAGGGGGAAATATGGCAGCGGAGTTATACTGGAAAGCGATATGCTGCTTGCCGAACTGGATTATAAAAATGCAATTGCAAGCACTGAAAAACAAAAGCAGGATTATATGTTAAGCACTAAAAACCTCAGGTATAAAATAAATATTCCTGATCAAACTGTTATTATCCTTACTGATTCTTTACATTCCTCAGAAGAAGCGGATCGCAGCGATGTCCTCGCAGCGGATGCCCTGACAAAAAGATCGGAAATTAAGCAATTGGCGATTGAGCAGGCCGGCAATGAATTACAACTAAAAAAGGCAAAGCAGAACAATCTCCCTTCATTTTCTCTTTTTGCAAATTATACACAATTTTTTCAGGGACCAGCGTTTAATTATTCCAATAATTTCTATTGGGCTCCGGTGAATTATATTGGTGTTAAACTATCACTTCCACTTATAGGAAACATTAAAAATATTAACTCCGTTAAGGAGTACAAATTAAGGTCAGCTCAGACAGATTTTATCCTGAAACAGAAAACTGCCGATATACAATATGAAGTACAGGAATCCATTACCAGGCTTAATAATGCCAGGCAGAACCTTGTCACTGCAAAAGACAACTATCAGCTTTCTCAGAAAGTTTATGAGCTGAAGAAGCAACAGTACGACTCAGGTTCCTTTTCTTATGAAAAACTTCTCGATACAGAAAAATCATTAAGCGCTACCGAACAGGAATATATCTCTGCAGTTTACAGTTTTCTGATAGCAAAGATCAGCTATCAGAAAGCTATTGGAGATTATTAAGTGTTATCCATTATAAGAAAATTTCTGAATGGGAAAGTATGCTTATTTTAAAAAGGAGATACAATCGGGCAATCGACAAACTGAGCAAAGACTTTTTATGTGCTGGCAGCACCATTTCATTAGACCGCAGTTCCCGCATGATCAATGATGTGCGGGAACTTGCAAAACAATGATCCGCCGACTGGCGGAGAGCATTACCAGTTGATTTTGAATAATATTGCATATATTTGTATGATATTTCATACATTATAATTATATTTGATGCGTAATGAGTGATATTTCATACATAAAGTGGGATGCGCTGAGCGACAGGGCGGTGAACGAGCTGCTTGGAAGCTTTATCAGGCAGTCACGCATCCGGCAGAACAAAACCCAGGATCAGCTGGCAAGGGAAGCGGGCATAGCGCGCTCCACGCTTAGTCTTTTCGAGAAAGGCGAAAACTCAAGCCTGATGGTCTTCATTCAGCTCCTCCGGGCACTCAGCCTCCTCGATCTTCTGAAGGAATTCGAAATAAGGGAGCAGCTCAGCCCTTTGCAGCTTGCCAGGCTTGAACATTCGAAACGGCAGAGAGTAAAGCCTAAAAGCAAAAAGAGTATCAATCCTGAATAGACCGAATATGGTTTCAACAGCTTTTGTAAAAATATGGGGACATGCAGCAGGTGCGGTAGCATGGGATGATGCAACGGGAACCGGATCGTTTGAATTCGAACCCTCATTCCTGAAAACCGGGCATGACCTCTCCCCTCTCATGATGCCTCTTGCAGCATCTGAAGGCAGGATCTGGTCTTTCCCGGAACTTCGCAGAAGCGAAGTATTCAAAGGGCTGCCGGGTCTGCTGGCGGATGTTCTCCCCGACAGGTTCGGGAATCTGCTCATTGATTCCTGGCTTGCCCGGCGCGGCCGTCCCGCTGGAAGCATGAATCCCGTTGAGATACTTTGTTACATAGGAAAGAGAGGCATGGGAGCACTCGAATTTGAGCCTCCGGTGCCCAAAGGCAGCAATGCAGCCACAAAAATTGAGATCGGCGAGATGGTAAGCCTGGCAAATGAGATCCTCTCAGGACGTACCGGCTTCTCGGCAAATATGTCAGCCGACAAGGCAAAAGCTCTCTCCGACATACTTAAGATCGGAACTTCGGCAGGAGGAGCAAGGGCAAAGGCAGTAATAGCATTCAATTCAGCTACCGGCGAAGTGCGAAGCGGACAGGCAGCCGCACCGGCTGGTTTTGAGCACTGGATAGTGAAATTTGACGGAGTCACCGATAAACAGATGGGAAGCTCTTTTGGTTACGGGCGGGTTGAGATGGCATATCACCTGATGGCAAAGGACTCCGGCATTGAAATGACAGAATGCCGTCTGCTTGAAGAGAACGGAAGGGCACATTTCATGACCCGTCGTTTCGACCGGACAGATTCCGGCGAGAAGCTCCATATGCAGAGCTTATGCGCTATGCGCCATTTCGATTTCAACGATGTGGACAGCTTTGGATATGAACAGCTCTTTGAGACTCTCAGATTGTTAAAACTGCCCCATCCCCGGTCTGAGCAGCTATTCCGCAGGATGGTATTCAACGTTCTTGCCCGTAATTGTGACGACCATACAAAGAATTTTGCCTTTGTGATGAACACAGAGAGCCGGTGGGACCTCTCCCCAGCTTATGATCTTTGTCACACATTCAATCCTGCAAATCCGTGGGTGAGCCACCAGGCACTGAGCGTTAATGGAAAGAGGACGAATATTACACGAGCTGATTTTCTGGAAGTTGCAAAACAAATGAACATAAAGAAAGCCGGAAGCATTATAGACCAGGTTAATGATGCTGTCCGGGACTGGAGCAGCTATGCAAAAAAGACCGAAGTCTCTGCTAAGCTTGAAAAGGCAATCAGGCTGACGCTGTTAAAGGTCTGACTTGCGCTACGTAATGTCTTGCAGGTCTTGCAAGACGGAGCGAAGCGACCAGACTTGCATGACTTACACCAGGAAGAAAGTTATAAAGGGCAATAGGTTTCTTTTATAATTAACTATTTAAGGAGGACAAACGCTGCCCACATAAAAGGCTGACGCGGATATTCTTTCTTCATATAATTCTGTGCCAGCCTGAAGGCTTCTCCGACCGTCTTCCCGGAAAACCACTCCTTGTAAAACTGTCCCATCAGCTCCGATGTCTGGTAATCGGGTATCTGCCACAGGCTCATCAGAATGTTTTTTGCTCCGGCCATCCTGAAGGAGCGCTGAAGTCCGAATACACCTTCGCTGCCCCTGATCTCACCCAAACCTGTTTCGCATGCTGAAAGAACGATAAGCTGGGTGGCCGGCAGATACATATTTGATACTTCATAGGCTGTAAGTATGCCGTCGTCCATACCGGAAGGAACCTTTTCACCCGACCAGAAATGATTTGCACCGGCAAAGGCAAGGCCAGACCTCATCAGCGGATTGCCGGACGATCTGAAGCCCGGCATGACACTTCTTCCTGATGCCTTCAATCCGGTTTTATTGTAATTCTTACTGACATCAGGGAAGAAGAATCCATGTGTGGCAATGTGAATTACATCAGGACTTGATTTCCTATATAGATTTTTTATAGATTCTTCAGTGGCTTCAGTACCAGATATAACAACAGATGTGATGCGTTTGTGATCTGCAATCTTTCTGATATTTTCTATTTCTGTCATCGTGCCTTCAAGGTACATAAATGGCCCGCCCCGGGGATTCTCCCGGCTTAGTGAAGGACCTGCATCATAATCAATTCCTCCGTAAAGGGTTATCTCCTTTACCGGGGAGCTTTTCTTCCTGACAGTAAGCTGAGCAGTGCTGCTGAGCTGATCGAGCCTGAACCGGTCAGACAAAAGATGTGTCTCATCGCAGGGAATCGCTGAAAATGAAAGCTGATAAAGCCTTCCGGAAGCAGAGAAATGGACTGTTCTTATCCCCTGAAGCTGTTTCTCCAGAGGTTTCCAGAGGAGGTTGTAAAGATGCTCTCCTTCTTCCATGCCCGCTGTCCCGAAACGTCCCGGCCAGTTATAGAGGCTGTTTATAAAATTGTCCTCTCCGCGGTTATTCCCGGAGAGAAGCGAATCGAGCTGCCTCCCTTCAAACAGGGTGACCATCCGGGGGTAAGGATCGCCCTTTTTAAGTATCAGCGCAGCATAAACCGTGCTGTCGGTCCATTTCTCACCATTGAAATAGGGGAAGCTCGAAAATTCAATCGCAGCCTCTCCTCCTTTCAGCGATTTCTGAACATCCTGCCAGCGGGCATTCTGCAGTTCCTTAAGCCCGCTCTTCTGCGAATAGATCCTGGTGATCTGCTTCTCAAGGTCGTTGGCGCTTGCTTCAACCAGCTTCAGATCGCTCCTCTGCTGCGACAACGGAAGGGAATACTCCCGCGACAGCGATGCTCTTAAGCTGAGCCACGAATTATATTTCCTGATAGCTGAAGTGTCATTGCTGTTAAGGATAAAGTTGCGTATCTGCTTATCTGAATTAAGAAGGAGTCCCTTGGCCTGCAATTCAATATCGTAAGCTTCGCCTGCTATTGACGGATCGTTCGCCTGCTGCTTAAGGATGAAGCTCTGGTAGGTTCTGAAGAAATAGAGGACCCTTTTCAGGTATTTTTCCTTCTCGTCTTCCGACAGGAAGCTGAACTGCTGCCTGATCTGAGCCATGAATGAATCCCTTGCCTGCCTGTATGCCGAAGCAGCTTTATCGTTCTTACCCCTGAACTGGTAGAAGAGAGCCAGGTTGCAGAGCGTTGAGGAATAGTCCGGATGATTTTCGCCATAAGCTTTCTTCAGAATATCAAGAGCCTGAAGGTACATATCTTCAGCCTCCTTGTCCTTACCGGTTTCATCATACACTTCTGCAAGGTTATTCAATGCCTGTGCATAACTCCCGTGAAGCTCACCCAATGTTTTCCTGTAGATCTCCAGCACCTGCTTCAGCATCTCCTCAGCCTTCGGATAATCACCCTTATCGCTGTAAAACAGGGCAAGATTGTTTAATGATACTGCATAATTGACATGCTCCTTGCCAAAGACTCTCCTGCAGATATCCAGCGCCTGGATAAGCATTGCCTCAGCCCTGGCCTGGTTACCCGTTTCGGAATAGAAAAGCGCGAGGTTATTCAGAACGACTCCGTAATCGGGATGATCCTCACCAAGCACCTGTTTCCTGATTGCCAGGGCCTGCAGGTAAAGAGGCTCTGCCTTATCATAATTGCCTGTCTCCTGGTAAAAGAGCGCCATATTGTTGAGTGAAGTTGCATAAGCGGGGTGCCACTCTCCGAAAAGCTTCTTCCTGGCAGCCATCGCCTCAATAAAATATGATTCAGCCTTGTTATAGTTTCCGGTGCTCTGGTATAATGCTCCCAGGTTATTCAGGGAGATGGCATAAGAAGGACTCTCATCGCCATACACTTTTCTGACAACGGACAATGCTTTAAGGTAGAGCGACTCAGCCTCTTCATACCTGCCAGTTTTGAAGTACAGCTCAGCCAGGTTATTTGCTGAAATAGCATATTCGGGCGAATCAGGTCCGGGATCCTTCTCCCGGATCTTCAATGCTCTGAGGAAGAATGATCCGGCCTTCGAATAGTCTCCCATATCATCATAAAAAGTACCGATATTATTTATGTCCGCAGCAGTCCGCCGGTCCTCCGGTCCAAATAGCTTCTGGCTGATCTCCAGGCTTTTCAGGAAGAGAGGTTCAGCCTTCTGATAGCTGCCGCTCTTCTGGTAAAGAGATGCAAGGTTGCTCAGGGGAATCGAATATTGTGAACTCTCCTCCCCGAACCTGGTCCTGCTGACATCGAGCGACTGCAGGTAATATTTCTCCGCCTCGGCAAATTTGTCCTCGAGACGGAACGATTCCGCCAGCTTGTTGATGGCAATCAGGTAATTCGGGCTGTTCTGTCCATTTTTCTTCTCATAGATATCCTTTGCCCGCAGGAAATAATCCTCAGCCCTGGTGTATTTATGATCCTTGCTGAAGCAGTCGGCGGTATAAAAAAGGTACCAGGTATAATATGCCGTGTCGGTGGTGCCATAAATCTTCTGCAGGTAAGGCAGGATCTTTTCAAACTCCATAGCTGCCCTTTCATAGCTCCCGGCATTGTAATACTTGAATGCAGTGTCGATATTCTGCGCCCCCAACCCGCTGTAAAGAAGAGATAAGGTGAAGAGTATTGAAAGCCTGATCTTTATGTTGAAGCTAAGGTTGTGCATTGGTTTGAAAGAAGATAAAGGTATAAAAAAATGGCGTCAGGATGACCCCCACCACGCATACGCGTGGTTGCCCCCTGAAGGGGGCCTGATTCATTACGTGATTGAGGGAGTGTACTGCACCGATCCCCAAGAAAACCCGCTTTGCGAGGATAAGCTCCGTGAGTTAAACCTCTACAGCTTCTTCAGCTCCAGCTCGTAGTCATACTTTAAATCCTCATGGATGGAGCTGAGCTTTTCCCTGATTGTCCCTATTTGCCTTATATAAAGATTCCGCAGCGCTGCATTCCCCTGAATGGAGGGGGTGAATTCTTTCATTTTTAAACAATAATAGATAAGCAGATCTATCTCCGTTTTTTTATTTTGTGAGTATCTGATATATTTCCTGGTGTTGAACAAAATCCTGCGAAGGCATTTTTTAATAAAATAATAGCTTTTCTTATTTATCATCTCAAACTGCTGATCAATCTCTTTTTTTACGCTTTCAACATACGATGCCTCATCAGATGATTCAAACAGAAGGTAAGTAAGCAGCTCCTTGTTCTCCTTTTTGAATCTTGACAACCGGAGACAAAGATTCCGGAGCTCTTTAGGTGTCAGGTTAAGTAATTCATGACTGATCTCTTTTACAGTAACAGCTTTCATTATTCAATTGAAAAAATGTATCATACATCGTTTATTATTGACAAAGGTATTGTTTTTACGGGGTGGTCATGAAATCTTGCAATAGTCTCATCCTATAATCACTTATTCAGAACCACCAACCCTCTCATAAATGCTGCAGGCATGCAGGACTGGTGCCATTCATCGGGGAATACAAATGATTCGACTGACAAGCCCGGGTAATTTCTCGATCTGAGCGTGGCGGCCATGCGGTTCATATCTGCTACCATGACCGAGTCTTCTTTTCCGCCTACGGTCATGCACAGCTTTGCATTAAGATCCTTATGGGTTGAAGCAAATTTATTTTCCAAATCGAACAGTAATCCATTTCCAAATGAGATGGAAGGGCTTCCGGCAAAGTATTTAGTAAAGAGCTCAGGCCTGGTAAAGAGCGTATAAAGTGAAAAGAGTCCTCCGTAGGAATAGCCACCGAGACATCTTTCGCCGGTGGAGACTCTGTAATTTGATTCAATAAAAGGGATCAGCTCTTTTGCAATAAAATCGAGAAACTTATCTGAGCCTCCTGATTTAACATTGAATTCTCTGCCTGTAATCTCTGAGAGCGACTTGTTCCAGTATTCATCAGTAGATGGCTCATTAACCGGTGTAAGGTCCCTTGTTCTGTAGTCTGCCCAATCGGCCATATCGCGTAATTTATAGCCGATGCCGACAAAAATTATCTCAGGCTGACCCTGCGGCGGTATCTCAAAAATGCTCACCATGTTCGCTATCATTGAGAAAGCGCGGTTTCCATCTGTATAATACCAGGCAGGGTATTTCTTCTCCTTGTTCAGCAAGTATGTTACAGGCAGCTTGACAAAGATGTTCATTTCGCGGTCAAGTATCTGTGAATAGAAGCTTCTCATTTCCGTATTCGGAACAGTGGCCGGAGGGTAGCCTGTTGTTTCTTTTACATCTTTTAGCTGCTGCGAAAAAGTGACAGGAGCAAATGCAACAAATAAAACTGCCGGAAGGATAATCAGCAGTATTGAACGTGGATTATAATGCTTTTTCATGGTGAACCAGGTTTTTGTAATTTAATGTTCTTCACATTTAAACTGCAGATCAAATTTAGGTCAATATCGCATGCAAGGCAAGTTTATCTGCTGTCCTTCAGAGAAATCTGCAAACATATAAGATCCCCTCACCGTAGAGCTTGTCCGCCAACCTTGCTCTGCCGTCCGCGTGACGCCGAAGGAAGGAGCCTGTTTGCGATGCTCAGTTTTTTATAGCACCTGAACCTTTGAATACAATAGTCTTTCCGGTTCTGGCCGATTCCCTTGCAGCATCAAGAATCCTGACCACCATTATATTGTTTTTCAGTGAATACGGGTCATAATCAGTCATAGTTATTTTTCCCCGTATGACTTCAGCGAAATAAGCAAATGGGTCTTCGTACACAGCTATATCATTTGAAGTTACCCGGCGGAACACTTCATCGCGGGTTTGCTGGTTTTTAAGCCTCATTTCCTTAGCGTTCTGTGCAATGATGTAACCTTTATCCCCATAGATTTCCATATCCTTTCTGCCGAAAGGCCAGTTCCATGATGCCTGGATAACACATGTGCAGCCAGGATAAGAAACAATGATAGTCGCATCATCATCGACCTTCGGATAAACTTCCGGCTTAAGCTGCCTTGTTACAGCTGTGACAGAAACAGGTTCCTGTCCCCTGGTCAGATAGGTCATCAGATTTGCCCCGTAACAGCCAAAATCAACAACAGCTCCTCCGCCATTTTGCACCGGATCTGTGAGCCATTCGAGGAACTCTTTGCTGCATCCTATCTCCCTGGGTCCCTGATGTCCATCGTGAATGACAACTCTTTTAAGCTTTCCGACAAAACTGCTGTCGTTCACCAATTGCCACGATTTAGCAGTAGAAGGATACCATGAAGTCTCATAATCGGTGAGCAGGTATATTTTGTATTTTGCAGCTAAATCCTGCATTTCCCCGGCATATTTCATTGAAGTCGCAAGAGGTTTCTCAACCATAACATGGATCCCTCTTGGAGCACAAGCCTCAACAACAGCCAGGTGCTCGTAAATTGAACCAAATGCGACTACAGCTTCAGGTTTTACCTGTTCCAGCATTCTTTCCAGGTTGTTATATACTAAGGTTGTATCAAAATGGAAAGATCTGGCATATTTTCCGACAATTTCCCGGTTGGGTTCATATATGCCGACAATCTTCATGTACGGCATATCTTTTTTGCCAAGGATAAATCCTATATGATCGTGTGTCATTCCTGCAATGGCGATCCTGACAGGTTTCTGCAGCTGAGTTTGCGCTTTCAGCATTACTGTTGTTAAAATCAGAATTACTGTAAAAGCTATTCTTAAGAGATTTTTCATTGTTTTTTATTTAAAGATATCTTTTGATGAAGATCTTGTCAAATAATTACATGAAAAACTGATTAGAAGAAGGAGCAGGAGAAAGAGAGGGTTGAAGAGGTTCGAAGAGGGTTGAAGGGTATTAAGGTGTTAGGGTATT
>PMIG01000348.1:0-4754 GCA_003157055.1 Bacteroidales bacterium
TTCGCTAGGTATTTTCATAATACCTGTTTTGTTTGTCTTAATAATCCGTCTCACCTACGGCAAGCAAAAACTCGCCGGGCTTCAGGCTAAACATGACACATCTTCAACCACCCAGGAACAGAAATAACAACGTCGTCACTTTAAATCGCAAAACGTAAGGCGACCTCGGGCAATCAGGATGGCGTCAGGCGACGGATTCCGGGAAGGTATTTTCTAATATCTTCTATTTCATTTTAAGCATCAGGGCTTTAAACCGGGTGTCATTCCTGATCTTCCCGAAGGCAGGATCGGACCCGACCATTTTTCGTGAATTAAAACCATGGCTCATGGCTGCAGAAAGCGCATCGACCGACTCTTTTAACTTACCTGATCCGGCCAGGGACCTGGCAAGATTATAATAATTATTCTCATTTTCACTGTCCGACAATGTGCAGATCTCAAACAGGAAAGCTGCCGGTGCATAAAGCTTGTTCCTGTAATATGATGTCCCCTGCTCAGAGCAGAGGATAGAAATGAAATTCAGGACTCTTGATGCCATCTGGCTGTTTTCAGGAGTGCCTTTATCCCGCAGCCTTATAAGCGCTCTGGTCTCACTTTTCCACCAGGCCGAAGCACTGTCGGGAAATGAACCTGAGTTAACTATTTCACTCAGGTAGTTAAGATACTTCTCTTTTCTCTCCTGTTCATCTGACGCCATTTTATTCCATTTCCGGATTGCCGTTTTATATTCAGCCGATTTTTCGGATTCAGTCAGCAATTGTGAAATCCGGGAGGAAAAAGGAGTTCCCCGGAAATCTCTTGCTGCAAACCTCATATACATAACTGCATCGGCCTGGCTTCCGGCAGACAGCTGCGAATTGATCAGGTTTTGTGTTTTATTTTCAATGTATGAAAGAAATGTCTGATCGGCCGGTATTATTTTCCTGTTCATTGTTTGAAGAATAATCCATTCCACAGCTTCAGTGATCAGATCAGGGCCGGGCCACTGATGACCTCCGGAGAATGTCCTGAGATATGATATCACCCCGGTCTGGTTGCTGAAGAAGCCAGTCAGGTCGTGCATTTCGATATAATTCATATCGCGGGTTCCGGCTGTGCCGTAATATACGAAGCCGGAATTTCCTGAGGGGAGATAATTCCTGTCATTTGGCAGTCCTGCCCCGCAACCGATAACACCGGAGATCCTTTTTTCTTTTACAGCAAATGCCATTGCAAAACGTGAACCTCCTGAAAAACCCGCAGCATAGATCCGTCTCTGATCTATTGAAAATCGTTCTTCAACATCATTAAGCATTGCAGCAGCGGCAGTGAAGTTATCTCCGAGAGGTCCATTGCGTGAATTGTTTGAACAGGCAAGGATGAATCCGTATTTTCTGCCTGCCTCTATGAAAGTGTCAACGCCTGTTCTTCCCCTTGCTGAAGGATCAAAAATAAGGATTACCGGCCAGCTCTTTTTATTATCANNTTTTTAAAGATGGTTCCCATTTTTGTCTGACTTCTGTTTTTGGTATTCGAAGATATTAAAAGTTTATCGTTCCCAATTGGCAATCCCCAATATGGGAGACTTCCTCCCTCAGTAAGTCCTTTTTTTATTCCCAAAGACTGACGCTGATCAAATCCTCATGCATCACACCTCAGTTTTCTCTTTCTCCCACTCTTTTCTTCAACTACGCCTTTACGCCTATAGTTGTCCACTTCAGCCTCAATTCTGTCCATTTAAGTCCGAAACTTTCCTTGTTGATCCCCCAAATGAATAAATTTGTGGAATGGAAACAAAAATACCTGTTAAAAAACTATTAAGAATTGCNNTTTACATCAACAGCAATAGGTCTTATAACAATAGCACCCGTCTATGTAATGACTATCTCAATTGCTGAGGTACTGGCTCCTGAAACAATCGCATCAATCTTAAAGCTGTCTCCATTTTCACCTCTTGTGCTTACATTAATAGCAACAGTTTTCTTGACATTTCTGATCTTCACCTTCTGGAGCATTAATATATTGTTTACATATACTCTGGATAAATATTCTATCACTATCTCAGCGAAAACAAAATACTTCCTAAGCTATGTTCTTTGCATTTTATCATTTATCCTGATTCGATTATTACTGACTTTTATAGGGTCAGCATTCTATCACCAGATTCTGACCCAGAAAATGTCTTATATATCATTGTTCCAGATGCACTCCATTGAAGCAGTACGTTTTATTATGATCTCATTATTTGCGCTGTCATCGAACACAATAATTCTGATCATTCAGGATCTGATGCTTCTCAGGGAGAAAAAAGCAATCATTGAATCTGAAAATGCCCAGCTAAAAATTAAAAATATCGAAGCCACATACAACCAGCTGAAACAACAGATCCACCCGCACTTCTTATTCAATTCACTAAATACTCTTAAAACGCTTATTCGGAAAAAGCCAGAAGATGCTGAAGCTTATCTTAAGAAACTATCTGATTTTCTAAGGGTGTCCATATCTTTTAACAATGAAGACCTTGCTAAACTCAGCGATGAACTGAAATTTTGTCTTGATTATCTCGAACTCCAGAAGGGAAGATTCGGGGAAGCATTGAAATATTCAATTGAAATACCTGAAGTAGCCAGATCAGGATTTGTACCGGTTTTCTCCGTGCAACATCTTTTGGAAAATGCAATTAAACACAATGCCCTGACAATTGAAAATCCATTGCTTATTGAGGTTAAATATGATAATAACCGGATAATTGTTATCAATAATATGCAGGTTAAAAACATAACTGAGGAAACGACAGGCAGGGGTCTGACAAACCTGGCTGAACGTTACAAAATCCTCTCAGGCGATGAATTATTTTTGAAGTCGGATGATAATCATTTTTCAGTCAGTTTGAAAATCTTAAATCATGAAGATAGTAATCATTGAGGATGAAAAGCTTACTGCTGATGATCTGGCTGATACCATTTTAAAAGTTTCACCCGGAGTGCAGATCGTTGCCAGACTGAACTCGGTGAAAGATTCTGTTGCATGGTTTAGAATAAATGAACAACCCGATCTTATTTTCAGTGATATTCAACTTGGTGATGGCTTATGTTTCGAGATTTTCAAAAAACAGGCTATTACTACACCGGTTATATTTTGTACTGCCTTTGACGAATATGCTTTGACTGCTTTCAAAGCTCACGGAATCGATTACATTTTAAAACCTTTCGATGAGCAGACTATAGCCAGCTCCCTGTCCAGATACAAAGATCTGGAAAGAAAGTTTATGGGAAATGACCGGCAAATAGAAAAAATCCTTCAGCTTTTTGAAAACAGGAAGAATCAGAAAAAGGCTTCTGTACTTGTTTACCACAAGGATAAGATCCAGCCCGTTAAATTAGAGGATATTGCGATCTTTTTTATTGAACACGAGATAACCTATATCTTTACTTTCGGGCAAAAAAGCTTCACAATCAATAAAACACTGGAGGAGCTGGAGGAAATTACCGGTAGTTCTTTTTACAGGGCAAACCGGCAATACCTGGTAAACCGTAAAGCAATAAAAGAAGCATCGCAATATTTTGCCAGGAAGCTTTCACTAACCCTCTCTATCCCTTTCAATGATACAATAACAATCAGCAAAGTTAAAGTGCCTGATTTTTTAAACTGGCTTTCAGAAAACTGATCTCTTCTGTTCCTTTCACCCTTCAATTTGTCCGCTTAAGCTCCAAATCACTTTTTGCAAAAAGGTTTTAGACACAATTTTGCGCCGTTAAGCATGAAGTGTTTTAAACGAGAAAAAAAAGTGAAATGGAACAGGAAGTCACAAAGAAAAAATCCGGCAAATTTTTAATTATTGCCGCTGTATTAACGGTAATCGTCGGGATAGCCATTGTCTACTGGATAAAGAGCAAATCTTATGAAACAAGTGATAATGCCCAGTTGGACTGTAACATAGTTCCGATAAGATCTGTAGTTGCTGCATATGTCAGATCCATCAGGTTTACTGATAATGAACATGTGAAAAAAGATCAGATACTTATTGTCCTGGACACTACTGAAATTAAAGCAAGATTTAACCAGGCTGAAGCTGCTTTAGCGATTGCCTATGAAAAACTATTATCTGCAAAAAACAGAGCTACAGCAAGTATTGAAAGCGCTTCTGCGGGAGATCTCACTGCCGAATCTTATGGAGAAAACATTATTTCTGCAAAAGCTAATCTTGAAAAAGCCCAGAGCACTTTTACGCGGACAAGTGATCTGCTCAAAATAAAAGGAGCTACCCGGGAGCAATTCGAAACGGCAGAAGCCAACCTTGCTGTTGCCAGGGCAGATTATGCGAAAGCCATTAATATTCAAAAATCTTCATCTTCGACATCGATGGGCTTAAAGTTACTTGCAAAATCTGATGAAAACCAGATCAATCTTGCCCTTGCGCAGATAGAACAGTGCAAGGCAGATCTTCTACTGGCGCAGAGACAATTAGATTATGCAATTGTACGTGCTCCCTGCGATGGAATAGTTTCTAAAAGGTCAGTTGAGGAAGGACAGTACATTTCAGTCGGGCAGAATTTATGTGCTGTAGTGGAGAATGAAAATATGTGGGTAACTGCAAATGTTAAGGAAACCCAGCTCAAAAACATTAAAACCGGCCAGCAGGTCAAAATAAAAATTGACGCTTACCCCGACCTTGACCTGAAAGGCAAAATTGAATCTTTTTCCGGCGCTACCGGTGCAAAATATTCTCTGTTGCCTCCTGATAATTCCACAGGAAACTTTATTAAGATAATTCA
>PMIG01000348.1:4779-5139 GCA_003157055.1 Bacteroidales bacterium
ACAGGTTCTGCAAAATGGATACTCGTTATTACGGCATTATCCTGCGGGCTGCTTGAGATAATTGATTCCACAGTTGTCAATGTTTCATTGCGTGAAATGATGGGAAGCCTGGGCGCTACAACACTTGAAATTGCCTGGGTAATCACAGCTTATGCAATTGGCAATGTCATCACAATTCCGCTATCGAGTATGTTATCAAATATCCTGGGAAGGAAAACCTATTTCACCCTCTCTGTAATAATTTTCACCTTTTCATCACTTATGTGCGGTCTGTCGGCAAGCTTATGGACTCTTGTTCTCTGGCGTTTTATCCAGGGTCTTGGTGGCGGCGGTCTACTGTCAACTTCACAGAGTATAATA
>PMIG01000159.1 GCA_003157055.1 Bacteroidales bacterium
AACATCAAGAAAATCATCAAACTCGGAGCCATAGCCAAATGTACCGGAGGCAGTAATTACCGGGTTTTTAAATTGAAGATCACCGATTGAAAAGCTAAGTTTTACCATATTAACTCTTTAATATTAAAAACCGGGCCATCAATACATGTGCAAACATTTCCTTTTACAGTGTTAACAACGCAACAAAGACAGGCTCCTATACCGCATCCCATGAGGTTTTCGAGAGATACTTCACAATCAGTATTGCTTTTTTTGCACCAGCCGGCTATTGCTTTCATCATCATTTCAGGCCCACAGCAATAGACCATATCATACCTGGCCTTCCCAAGAAGTGAATGATCTGTGACAAAACCCTTTTCACCTGCCGATCCATCCTCAGTTGTCAGGAATACGTTCCCGACATCTTCATAATCCCTGTATTCAAGTATGCGATCGCTGTTTCTGAATCCCAGTAGTATGTCGGGGATAATACTATGTGACTTAAGGTACCTGCCGAGATATAATAGTGGCGCAATGCCGCATCCTCCACCAATCAGAAGAGTACGAGCTCCTTTTTCCGGGATGCTGAATGAATTTCCCAGCGGATAGATCAGATTCAGTAAATCATCTGTTTTAAGCCTTGAAAGCGATTCTGTTCCTTTTCCTACGACCTGCACCAGGATCTTAAACCTGTTATTTATATAATCGACGTCATGAAGCGATAAAGGGCGACGCAAGAAGGTTTCCTTACTTCTATCAACCCTGGCTTGTACAAACTGACCCGGCTTCATTTCAGGAAGTTTCTCACTGCTTTCCAGTTCTATTATAAAGAAATCTTTTTTAAGAGGCTTATTATCAATAACTTTCAGAGATTCAATCCGCTTCGTCATCAACAGAATGTTTGAGACAAATATACTTTATAAAAATTATTATTTTGCCATTTTTTTACTTTTAAGGCTACTGAGATTCCTAAAAATCACTCATCCAATGGAAAGTATTCCCTGAATGTGCCGTTATTGTAAAACCAGGCTATTTTTTCAACATCAGTGCTCACTTTTGCCACAGCAGGCGCTTCCGGAGGCTTTCTGAAATCCTTTTTTTCTATGTCTGAGAATAAACCCGGTTCATTATTCGAGGCTTTCTGCTCATTTTCCTTCGCATCTGTGAATAGTTCCTGCATTGATTGATCACGGTACATATCTCCCTTGCCAAATAAAAGCCAATCAGTTGATAAAAAAGGATATTTTTCAAGCATTTTCAATATGAAATCAAGGCTTGGCTTGTTTCTTCCCGAAATTATATGAGAAATACCCGAGGGCTGTACATCTATCTCCACAGCAAATTGAGAAGAAGATTTGTTTTCAGCTTTAAGAAAATCAAGTATGCGATCTTTCATGATAGAATTATTAGTATTACAAATGTAAATTATTTCTAAATTACATGTGTAATTTTATCAATTTACAAATGTAATTTAAACTTGGGAAGTAAAACAAAAGTGAATACAAAATAATTGTATTATCCTGTATATCTGTATTTTACAAATGTAAGATATCTAATGTAAGATAATAGATTAGATTCATATAACACTGGTATATAGTTATATATAGCATTTCTCTAAAGGATATAGGCTGAATTTAATATAAAATGCTATATAAACAAAGCCAAATAGATTAGGTAATGCTATATATATAACTGATATTTATCTATTTATTCAATATTGGTTTGCTTTATCATTATTATTCACAACTGTAATTAAAATATGATATTTAATCCAATTACATGTGTAAATATTACATTGTTTTACACTATTTACAAATGTAAAGTTGTAATTAGAATGAGAATTACCTAGGAGATTAATTATTTACTGGCATCCCCTGCCCTTATTCTTTACCAGAAATGAATATTTATTGATCGCAGAGTAAACGAAAGAGAAAATTGAATTCTCAGAGAGTTGACTGAACTTAATGAGATAATTCCGGAAGAAAGAGAACAAAGCTCCTATTCAGGCTGAAACTGCCTGGCAGCATCATCGTCGAATTCCTTCTCTGATCTTGCAATAATGGCTGTAGCCAGGCAATTACCTATCACATTGACCGATGTCCTGGCCATATCCATAAGAACATCTATTCCCAGTATTATAAAAACGGGTTCAACCGGCAGCCCAAAGCTAACAACAGTTCCCATCAGGATCACCAGCGCAGCCCTGGAGACACCTGCTACCCGTTTGCTGGTCAGCATCAGGGTAAAACAAATTATTAGCTGTCTTCCGAAGGAGAGATCAATTCCTGCTGTCTGAGCTACGAATATTGTAGCCAGTGAGAGGTAAAGCGTCGTTCCGTCCAGGTTAAAGCTGTATCCGGTTGGAATCACGAAGGCGACTATTTTCCTGGGGATCCCGAATCTCTCCATAGATTTCATTGCTGAGGGCAGGGCAGATTCGGAATTCGAAGTGGCAAAGGCAATCGTAGCAGGTTCAGATACTGCCTTTATAAACGGCCGTACCGGTATCCTGAAGATCAATGCAACCGGTAGCAAAACGAAGCCCAGAAATGCAATAAGGGCAACGTACAGCGTTACAAGCAGCTTGATGAGGTTATAAAGTACATCAAGGCCCATATGTCCTATAGTATATGCGATTGCGGCAAATACTGCGACCGGAGCAAAGTACATTACAATATTTGTAAATTTAAACATAACCTCGGCAAGGCTTTCGCTGAAACGGACCACCGGGCCACGGTATTTTTCGTTCACCATAGCGACTGCGATGCCAAATATAATGCTGAAAATGACAATTTGAAGGATCTGTCCCTCGACAATGGATTTTGCAATGTTCTCAGGAAAAATGTGCAGGAGAAAATCACCAGCCGTCTGGGCTTTCATTGAAGTAACTGCCGAAGCGTCAGGATTCGGAGGCAATATCACACCAACGCCGGCTTTGCTGATATTAATGGCAGCAAGTCCGATGAAAAGTGCAACTGTCGATACTATTTCAAAGTATAATAATGACTTCCATCCCATTCTGCCTATCTGCTTAATATTGGCATGGCCTGCAATCCCCACAACCAGGGTTGAGAAGAGAAGAGGCGCAATAATTGTCTTGATGAGTCTGAGGAATATATCACTCAGGAACTGGAGCTTACGGGCAACTGCCGGAATATCGTACCCGAATTCAGCTCCTGCAAGCATACAAACAAGGATCCAGGTCGTAAGGGATCTTTTCTTAAAGGCATAGATCACCAGCAAGCCAAGGCTAAGGAGACGGAATACCAGAAGAACAATATTGCTGATATCCAGTATTTTATATGCCCTCAGAAAGAACATTACGAGGGTGACAGATATCACTCCGATCAGAATGATTGGAAAGAGTTTCCTGGTATCCTTCATGAAAACATCTTAAAATACCCTTTAACTGCAGTTTCCTGAACAGCTATCGGAGCTTTTATTGCTGCAACTGGAACAGGAATTGACTGAAGCATAGAGTTCATCATCAGTTGCTTCACGTACCTCTATTATTTTTCCCGAAAAGCAGAGATCGGCTCCAGCCATTGGATGATTAAAATCCATTCTTACATAAGTATCTGATATTTCAATAATTGTCCCGGTAACACGGTTGCCGTTAGTATCCATCATGGGGATTACATTCCCGACCTTGCATATATTTTCATCTACCTTACCATCATTTTCAAATATTGAATGTGGCAGATTCATTATCATATCTTCCCTTTTATCGCCATAGGCAGATCCGGCATCGAGCACAAAATTGAAATTATCACCTGTTTCAAGAGAGAATAATTTCGATTCGAATGACGGGAGGAGCCCACCTGTACCAAAGACAAAAGTCATTGGCTTGCTCTCTTCAAGGGTCTCAATTACCATTCCTTCCGAATTCCCTTCCCTTAGCTCATAAATAAGAGAAACCATCTTGTTCTTTTCTATTTTCATTTAACTATCTTAATTATTGTTTGAAGGCAAATATAGCTAAAGGCAGCAAAATCATTTACTCTTAGATAGGAGAATATCGAAATAAAGGCAGCAGGATCAGAAAGTAAAACTAATCCTGATCTCAGGATTACTGTAGATCTCGTATTTTGGAGTCTCCAATGTCCATAATACCGCAATATTAATTGCGGCGCGCTTCCCTACAGGTTAGCTTAATCCTGCACCCGCAAGAGGGGTATTTATGAAAAATCTTTCTGAATTGACGGGAGGTATTTTCCAATATAATGATTCAAGGCTCAGCAGTTCATCTTCGGCCTGAAGAAAAATGCTATAATGCATCCCAATATGGATTAAGTTATTAAGATCCTGGATAACAACAATTTGAGTGTATGCGTTTCCTCCATAAAAATCTGTCCTGCCATTAGAGTCCTTATAAAACCTGTAATCAGGTCCGACAGCTATTGAAAGTCTTGGAAGAACCCACAGACCTATGACTGGTGAAAGCTGGATGTCAGTAATTCCTCCGAACTGCAATCCCATGCTCCCGCCATAGAAGAGTCTGTCCTTCAAAGCCGGAATATTGCTTTGTTCCTGTTGAGCTGACGTTGGCAATATGGATAACAATATGGATATCAGAACTATAAATATCATGATTCCATGTTTACCATGACCATATTCTCTGTCGATGATTTTCATAACTACATTTTTATAACTTTGATGTGATCATTGCAAATAAACGAAAAAAATCGGCTTTTAATATCCGGCACCATGATGAACATTGTAATTAACGGCGGTACAAGCGGCATCGGAAAAGAGATTGCGCTATACCTTTCAGGGAATAAGGAGAACAACATCCTTGTCACAGGAAGGAACAAGACGGCGCTTGAAGAATTAAGAGAAGGGGCTGGCAACAGGAATATTCTTACGCATCAGATTGATTTGGAGGAATTTGAGAAGTACGCGAGATCTTTTCAGAAATTCGTAGCATCCCATTTAGGTCATGTTAATGTGCTTATCAATAATGCCGGTTTGCTGATAGTGAATGATTTTATGAGATCATCCACAGAAGAAGCCAGGAAAATGATGGAGACGAATTTCTTTGGACCTGCCGCGCTTATAAGGGCATTGCATCACCTGATGCAAAAAGGGTCGCATATTGTCAATATTTCAAGCATGGGAGGGTATCAGGGCAGTACAAAATACAGGGGACTCTCCTATTACAGTGCTTCAAAAGCTGCGCTTTCCAGCCTTACTGAATGCCTTTCTGAAGAATTCCGTGAGTCAGGCATTATTGTAAACTGCCTTGCACTTGGGTCTGTCGGGACTGGAATGCTGGAGAAAGCTTTCCCGGGTGACAAAGCGCCGGTAAATACCACAGAAATGGCAGAATTTATTTCCTGGTTTGCTATAAATGGAAGTAAAATCTTCAATGGCAAAGTTTTACCGGTAGCATTAAGCAATCCGTAGTCATTTATACTCTATGAGTAGGTCTTCACCTCTATCTTGCCATTCAGTGCCAGCAGGCCGTTGAAAGCGAGCGACTTTATCTCATCTTCACCCGGATAAACGGTCACAGGCGCAATAAAATGGATCATCGCTTTTATCTGGTTCACAAGGAATTCCTGGTAGGCCATTCCTCCTGTTAATATTATGGCGTCTACCTTGCCACAGAGTACAGTTGCCATTGCACCGATCTCCTTTCCGATCTGGTACGAAGCAGCATCCCTGACCAGGATCGCCTTCTGGTTGCCTTCGTCGGCCATCCTGCAAACCTCCTTGTA
>PMIG01000210.1 GCA_003157055.1 Bacteroidales bacterium
CTTTACAGAGATCTTTTCCATCATCGGGAATGTGACTCCATAGTTCTTTGTGCAGAACTCCCTTATTTCGGATGCTGATCCCGGCTCCTGACTGGCAAAGTTGTTTGCAGGGAATCCGATTATAACGAGCTTCCCTCCTTCCTGAACATAAAGCTCTTCGAGATCTTTATATTGGGGAGTGAATCCACATTTTGAAGCAGTATTCACAATCATTACCTTTTTGCCTTTCAGAGATGCAAAGCTAAAATCGCTTCCCTCAAGGGTCTTCACCTTGAAATCATAAAATCCTGACTGGGAAAATGCAATATCAGGTAACATGATCAGTGAAAAAATGAGAAGTAAGTAGTTCGTTTTCATAAAAGTAAATTATATTATTTTATGAATAACAAATGCCTGCGACGATTGTTCATTTCACAGGGTATGTTCTCTTCAGCATTCTTAATTAATTTCTTCCTTTGTCAGGGTTATGTCCATTACCAGCGGGAAAGACATTTCCTGAGGCCCGGTGATATCTATTGTACCAGTCAATTTTGTATTTACAAATTGTTTTAAGAAATAGCCCGTCGAGGGTGCAAAATAAACGGTCATTGCACCGGTATAGGGACCAGTTACTTTTATATCCATCCCCTGAGATTGAGTCTTCATTAATCTTGTTCCGGAAAGAACTGCAGTAATTTTGGCACAATTAATTCCATTGTACAGCTCATAACCTTCGAAAGTATTCACCGATTTCACATTTCCGAGTGTAGTCATTGAAGAGGTAAGGGAATTGATCGAATCCTCGGATGTCCATGTATAGCCAGGTTTAATGTTACCATCAGGTAATACAGGGAAAAAATTATCAGTTATCTGAATAGCATCACCTGTTCCGCCTGAGACTATTGTATATGTCACATTTTTAGCTTCTGAATTGTCTATAACCTTTCCGGCAGGTGACATTATAATATTATAAATCTTCCCCGCAATCTCAGGAACAGCGCCACCAGTGAAACCTGCTGGTGAATCGACAGTCTGAGCCATGGTGTCAATAGTGACTGCAATCTTAAAATTGCTTCCGGAAGAACCCATAGATTTCAGAGTTACTCCGATATAGGAAACAACATTGGTTTGCATCGATTGCCCGTTAATATCCATATCCTGGACTACTTTGGTTGTCGACTTGTACCTGACCGGTTTGTTTACCGGATAATTATAAACCAGATTACCTGGTTGGTTTGCTGCAGGAGTATTCTGTGAGAAAGCCGTTACAGATATTAGTATAAATACAGCAATTAATGATAAAAGTGATCTTACGAAAAGATGATTTCTTGTTTTCATAATAATGGTTAAATATGTTTTATCAAAGATGATAAATAATTATCAATTGAGAGTGCTATTTCAGCTTGTAAAAAAACGACGCTTCGATTACTCCATTATTGTTATATGACTTGTCTGCATTAAACTTCCCAAAGAATCTGAAAGCATGCTCATAGTCGAACTTTATGCTGACTGATGTTTTTGGTGATATTGAATACCTGAATCCCAGCCCGGCATCCAAACCTATCTGAAAGTTGGCTAAGCCATCTTTATAGTTGTATGTTTTCGTAACCATATTAACAAGATAGGGATTATAAGATCTAAAGTCGAATCTCATATTTGTCGTTACGCCCAACGCGATATATGGAGAGAACTTATTGTAAGAAAATTTGTAATTGAGCTGCCATGGGATCCTGAAATATTTTAATGTGCCTATCTTGTTGTCGGTATATAAATATGAAGAAGAATCATACCTGAACGTCAGACTATAGAATGATACTCCTGTAATGAATGAGAATTTCGAAGAAACGAGGGGCAGGTTTGAAATATTAACACTAATCCCGATCCCGGGCGACCCTGTAAGAGGTGCTTTCTCAGGAATTCCATTATTTGCCCTGAACTGTGAAAACAATTGACTTACAGAGACTCCAATCTCAAATCCCTGAGCTCTGTGAGTATCTTCAAATATTATGCAATCCTCAGTCTTGCAGGTTCTTTCATGATATTCTTTGGCAATTTTAATCAATGGCTTGCTGCTCAAGGAAGTATTCTCTATATCGTGAGAAATTGAGGGACAATCTTTAAAGTAATTCAGCAGTGCTCCGACATATTCTTTTCTCTCATGCTCGTAGGTCGTTTCATATTTAGAAACCGCATCCTTTGGATTTACCCTTGATATAATGGAAGTGGTATTGATCAGTTCATATAAAGAATCATTCTCAAGCTTAATGAAATACCTCGATTTCATCTTAGCGGTTGTATAGGTAAGTATGCTGGCTCTTCCTTTAATCAGCCATTCCAGGAACACCTTCTTTGTCTCTCCGTTCACGGGAATTTCAGAACTCGTGAAATATTTACTGTCAATGAAGCGGAATGCTTTTATTCCCCCGGGATAGTAAATATGTTCTGTGCTGTCGGGCATTGAGATGAATTTACAATGCTCTGAATTTGAAAGAGAGCCTTCAAAGTCTATATAACCTGAAGCAGTATCATTTTTGTTATCAATTATATACCCTTTCCTGTACTGGCTATAAACACTGCTGCTCAAAGTCAGAAACAGAATCAGAAAAACGCTAAATAATTTTGTGGCGGAAAACTTCATATTATTAGTTTTAGGGGTCAGACAATTAAAAATGACATATAAATTTACAGAATTATTCAATAATATCAAGCATTCAACAGTAAAAAGGTCAGATCGGGATATATTAAGAACAATAGATAAATATTATTTCTAAATTTGCTTAGTCAAAATTTATTAGACAAGCGGTTGAAATACATGATTGGCAGAAAAGTTTATTGAAAGAATAACGAGTTATTATGAAAGTCTCAAAAAATCTTATTTGTTTATTTATTCTCCCAACATTCCTTATAAGTTGTAATAAAACATCAACTTCTGATGAACAACGTCCTGTAATCCACTCAATAGATTTTAATGCAAGCCAGGTAACGGCTGGTTCTAAGGTTTCTGTCACCAGTTCAGTTACAGATCCTCAGGGAGGTCAGCTTACCTATATATGGACCTCGTCTAACGGGACTATTTCAGATCCAAATAATTCTTCTACTGAATGGGTGATATCCCCCACCTGCCAGACTAACAGTAATGCAAAAATCACTTTGACGGTTACTGACGGGAAAGAGACCTCTTCACTGGATAAAGAAATACCCATAATAATGGGACTAATTGTAACCGGGAAGGTGCTTTATGCAAGTACTTCAATTCCAATACCCGGTGTTAATGTTAAACTTGGACCATTCTCAACATTAACCGGGAATGATGGAACTTTTGTTTTTTTCCATATTACAGACGGATCTAACACTTTAGAGGCAGCCAAATCCGGATTTGACAATTATGTAAAAGCTGAAGATATTTCCAGTGAAAATAATGCCTTTACGTTTTCAATGACAAGCGGAACTGAAACTAAGAAAATCTATGGCAGTGTAAAGACAATTGATAGTATTCCGCTCAGTGGTATCAGGGTTATTATGTTAAATGACAACAAAACTCCGTCAGGTTTAACTGATATTACGGACATCAATGGCAACTACCAGATAAACTCTGTTCCTCAGGGGACTAGATATTTTAAATTTTCAAATGAATCCAATCCGAATAATTGCCAGGCGTTAACGGAAGATGTCGAGGTTGCCGGCGGTGATGTAAAGAATAATGTCAGAATTAAAATAGCAAGGCAGATTGATGTATTGCAAAATGGATGGGAATGTAAGACATCGGATTTATCAGCACCATTTAGCGGTACAGCATATGTTCTTACTGCAGATGGATCAAATCCATCAAATGCAAATAAATACTTTCGGCCGGTATATTGCTGTCCTATACCTGGGGATGCAGATGAACCACAGGTAACTTTGATTCATAAGTTGTCCGGAACTTTAAAAACCCCGGGTACGTTATACTACAAGGCTCCTGCAAGTACTCAGTTTTATATGAGTTCAAACTGTACAACCTGGGCAGACTATTCATACTCAAATTACAGTTACTGGAGTACTGCTATCACAACTTTTCTCCCGGATTACTATATAATCAGCGATTCCTACAAGGGACATTCAGTAAAATTTACATTTGGCTTATACCAATGGCAGGGAGTAATGCCTCTCTGGGAGGTACAATCGCTTTTTGTATCGTATTATTATTAATAGAATTAGTAATCCTATCTGTCTTGTAACAAACTCAAACGGTGTACACATACATCAAAGGGAAATAAATTTGCCCACGATCTTCAATTGCAGCTGAAGAAGGATTATTGCATGATCCTGGTCGGGTGGAAACTAAACGAAAAAGTCCTGTCCCGCCTTCGGCGTGATTCTGATTTTTGTTTTTTGCAAGCTTACGACGCTTTCAAAAAACAAAACCCATCCACTGTTGCGGACGGGCTTTTTCGTTTGTCGGGGTGGCAGGATTCGAACCTGCGACCCTCTGGTCCCAAACCAGATGCGCTAACCGGGCTGCGCTACACCCCGCTTTGTCCGCTGTAGCCTTGGCGAAGGCGGACTCACTAAACCAAAAACATTTTGGTTTAACGAGCCGCAAATATAGCGAGTATTCCTGATTTAAGAAACCGAAAGAATATTAATTTACTTTATTATACTACTACACCATTATCTCCCCATCACTCACTCCTCCTTCCATGCGCCGTGTAGCCTGTACCTTGTGCCCTTTAGTCCACCTTCACCTTGATAACAACTTTGCGTACCAAGGTACTTGTTCCGTCTTTGAGTCCCGGTCTGTGAATGTCGTCGGGGAAGAAAATGAAGAATTTGTCGGGAGTTGCTTTGTAATAAACCTCCTTGAGAACTGTCACGAACAAAACATCTTTTGTCTCATTATACTGATCGAGCACATCCTTCTGCTGTGAGAGAGGTGAAATCCCTATCAGCTCATTACCACTTGCTACATATTGAATGTCGATATATTTCCTGTGCTCTTCATATTTGACATCTTCAGGATTCCTGGACATATATTCACTAACTGTTGCATATAGGTTAGTGCCGTCAATCTCGTAGCGCTTCAATTCCATTTTTCTAAAATCATTTTCCTTCAGAAATGCAAACGCTTTATCCCATCTCTCCTTGTGTTTGAAGTACAGTATTGCAAATTCCCTGCGGTTGACTGTAGTGTCAGGCTTTACCTGCAATCCATTAAGCCATTCACCTTTATCGAACCATTTGTTAACCTGCTTTGTGCTCCATCTTGCAGGATCTGTTGAGCTTCTGAAACTCAAAATACCCAGAAAAGTAGTTACTGCCATAATTTTCAGGAATAAGTTCTTCATATTTTCATTTATTACATTTAACCATATTTATCTGCCCCGAAGTTAATTTTCAGGAGCATCAGGTTAAAAAAAGTTCCACCTTAAATATAACTGCATTTATTGTCTTATGATTTCAGGTATTGTTGCGTCATTTCATTCATTGTTATCCAGAAAGTATCTATAAGGTGTTGATCATATACCGGCATATGTTCCGGCTTCTTTCTGATGCTGAATATTCTGCCGTCTGAGAAACCCTGATTAACCATCATCTCAGAAATTGATTCAGCCACTTTTGCCGGATTCCTCATGAACGGAGCAGCAATACCGTAAAGAAACCTGAAGAGCTTACCCTGGGAACGATAAATTGAAGAGCTGAAAACACCAGGGTTAATACTGAAGCATGCCGGTTTCTTTTTTGCGTACTTTTCTTCGAGATGCGCGCACATCAGAGCAAGAAAAAGCTTTGAATCTGAATATGCTTTAAGCTGCTTATAACTCCGGACGTTGCATTGCCAGTCAGGAAAATTATTTTCCATTTTATATACAGGGGATATTACTGCACCTATCTTAAGAGGATGATTGTCCGGGTTGTTCCTGATGATTATCTCATTTACAAGAAGGTGAGCAAGAAAATTCACCTGGAAAGAGCATTCAAAACCATCGCCGGTCAGGCAAAATTGAGGAGGGCTGAGAATGCCGGCATTATTAATAACAAAATCAGGTTGTATTTCGCTGCAGATATTTTTAAAGATCTTTGCTGTTTCTGCCAGGTCACTGAAATCGGTCCTGAAAAACCGGAAATTGCCGGCAAAACCTGTAAAGTCTCCCGGCTGACGCCCGGTACAAATCACATAGAACCCTTTTTTATGGAACAACTTCACTAGCTCCAGTCCAAGGCCTGACGTACCTCCGGTAATTAATATACTTTGCCCAGCCTGGGTTTCCATTTAAAAATCAGGATTACCTTCTTACCATATCTTCTCCATGAGGAGAATGTTTTTCAGCTCGTTAGACGAAAGATTACTCCTGACTTCACCGGCCTCGGCAACTGAGATAATGCCTGTCTCTTCCGATACAACCACCACCAGTGCATCGGTATGTTCTGACATTCCGATAGCCGCCCTGTGCCTCATCCCGAAATGAGAAGGCACCGTTACACGATCAGTAGCAGGCAGGGGACACCGGGCCGCAAGTATAAGTCCATCCTCTATAAGAACTGCTCCATCGTGAAGGGGTGTGTTTTTAAAGAAAATTGTTTCAAGAAGTCCGGCGCTTACCCGGGCCTTAAGAATTTCGCCTCCCTCGGTAAATATATCAAGACGGCTTTGTCTCCCGATAACTATGAGAGCTCCTGTTTTCGCAGAGGCCATATTCTGAACGGCGACAACAATTTCACCTGCTATTTCTGGTGCACCCCGTTCCTCCTGCGAAGACCTTAAGAATCTGGAAAACGAAAATTTATTATTTTTTATATACCTGTTGCCTAAAACAAGCAGGAAGCGCCTTACTTCCTGCTGAAACACGATAATAAGGGCTATAACTCCCACTCCTATCACTTGTCCAAGCAATGAACTTACCAGCTGCATGTTCAGGGCCTTTACAACCAGCCAGAAAAGATAAATAAAGAATGCAGCAATAAATATACTGAATGCTGCAGTCCCCTTGATAATCCTGTAAAGCTGGAAAAAGATGAATGCGACAAGTATGATATCAATTATGTCAAATATGGTTATAGGAACAAGCATCTGTCTGTTATATCAGATTAATTAACCTCTGCCATTGTTATCTTTAAGCGTTCCACAAGCTTAACTGCTTCTTTTGCCTCCTTCACATCGTGCACGCGCAAAATATCTGCTCCTCCCATCAGGGCCACAGTGTTCAGTACTGATGTTCCGTTTAAAGCCTCATCAGGAGTTATGCCAAGAGTTTTGCAGATCATCGATTTTCTTGAAACGCCTACCAAAAGGGGAAGTCCAGTAATGGCAAAATCTCCCAGCCGGCGCAATATCTCAAAGTTATGATTTATAGTCTTCCCGAAACCAATTCCGGGGTCCAGAATAATATCTTTAACTCCCGCTGATTGAAGGTCAACGATCCTGCTTCCAAACCATATTAGAATATCTGAAACAATATCCTCATAAACGGGGTTTTGCTGCATAGTTCCCGGGGTACCTTTCATATGCATCATAATATAAGGAACATTGAGTTCCTTGATCAGGCTGAACATTTTATTGTCAGCTTCTCCGCCCGAGATATCATTGATAATGTGAGCCCCGCACCGGTTTACGGCTTCATATGCAATATCAGACCTGAAAGTATCGATCGAAATAACCGTACCGGGGAAATTAATGCTGATGACGTCAATAGCTCCCAGCACTCTCTTCTTTTCTTCTTCAGGGGCCACATCATCGGCATAAGGCCTCGAAGAATAGCCTCCAACGTCAAGTATATCCGCACCTTCACCTATCATCTTTGCAGCTAACCTAATTATATCTTCTTCATTGTTTACCCGGCTACCCTCATAAAATGAATCCGGAGTAATGTTGATAATCCCCATTACTTTTGGAACTCCCAGATCTAAGAGCTTTCCGCGGATATTAATATATTTAGGCTTTGCTGACAAACTAATTTTTTAATTTCCGAAAGTAGTGATTTTATTAAAAACACCCAATCATTTTCAACTTTGACGCATGCTTATTACATTTGTACCTGAAGTAATATACAGAGATGAAGCTTTTTGTTGTTGAAGGAGTTGATGGCGCAGGAAAGTCGACCCAGATTAAACTGCTGAATAAATTTTTTTCACAAAAAGGCTGGGATTGTGAATTTCTTCACTTCCCACGTACTGACGCACCCTTCTTCGGAGAATTAATTGCCAGATTCCTAAGGGGGGAATTCGGTTCCCTGAATGAAGTTAATCCCTGGCTGGTTGCTATGCTTTATGCAGGCGACAGGAAAGATGCAGCTTCTATTATAAAAGACTGGTTGCGCGATGGTAAGATAGTCCTCCTTGACAGGTATACTTATTCCAATCTTGCCTACCAGTGTGCCAAACTGCATGATCCATCTGAACAGCAGAGCCTTATGAAATGGATCCTCGACCTTGAATTCACCCATTTCGGCATTCCTGAACCGGGTCTGAATATATTCCTGGATGTTCCGTTTGCCTTTACTGAAAGGAAGCTCTCTGCTTCAAGGACCGGAAGCGACCGGAATTACCTGAATGGAACTCCGGATATCCACGAAAACTCACTCGATTTCCAGAGGAACGTAAGGGAAATGTACCTGAAAGTGGCAGAGAGAGACAACAAACTCTGCGTAATTAACTGCAGTGATAGTGATGCGAACATACTGCCCCCGGAAAAGATATCGGAACTGATAATTGCTGAAATTATAAATAGAAAACTCATTTAAAATGAAGATCATCAGGAATATATGCAGGTATTTCATTGGGATTATATTTATTTTCTCAGGCACGGTAAAAGCAATCGACCCGCTTGGAACTGTTTATAAATTACAAGATTACTTCCAGGCTTTCCATTTAGGCTTTCTGAAAGAATTCAGCCTTCCGCTGACAATATTATTGTGCACTCTTGAATTTATTGCCGGATTTGCTTTGTTATTCAATATCAGGCAAAAAACCGGGCTGAAAATTGTCCTGCTGCTGATGTTCGTTTTCACGCCTCTCACCTTTTTCCTGGCTCTTAAAAACCCGGTGACTGACTGCGGCTGTTTTGGTGATGCGATTCATCTGACCAACTGGCAAACATTCCTGAAAAACATTATTTTACTTATTCCGGCCATTTACCTGTTCATCAGCCGGAAGGAGATCGTAGCTGAAACAGGAAAAACAGGATCCTGGATTAAACTTGCTATTGCTTCAACGCTCTTTATTCTTTTCATCTTTTATAACCTGCGGTACCTGCCGGTTATCGATTTCCTTCCTTACAAGACGGGAACTTATATTCCTGACAAGATGAAGATACCTGAGGGAAGCCAGGGAGACAGATATGAAACGACCTTCATTTATGAGAAGGACGGAAATAAAAAGGAATTTACACTCTCAAATTACCCGGCAAACGATTCAGCATGGAAATTCGTTAACCAGAAATCGGTCCTGGTCTATAAAGGTTATCAGCCGCCTATACATGATTTCTCAATTAACAACGTTAATAACGAAGATATTACGCAGCAGATCCTGACGTCGGATAAGTTTACTTTACTTATGATTGTGAAGAAACTGAAGGAAGCAGACCAGGGAATGCTGAATGCAGGTTTCGGTCATGGCTATTACTGTATGGGGAATATGATCGACTTTTACATTATTACGGCCTCCGGATCTGATGAAGTGAGAAGATATTCCAATGGCATTACATTTTGCTTTGCCGATGAGACAACACTGAAGACAATGGTCAGGTCAAACCCGGGCTATATCCTGCTAAGAAAAGGAAAGATAATTGCGAAATGGTCGTGGGCGAATATGCCTGATAATAAGAAACTAAGCGAGTTTATAAACCAACAATAATTTAAATTTTAATTCCATTTATATGAGAAAGAAAATAGTTGCCGGGAACTGGAAGATGAATATGAACCTGCAGGAGGGACTTAATTTTGCGAGATCAGTTGATAAGTATTTCAGGGAAAAGCCGGCGCCGAAGGCTGAAGTAATACTGTGCACGCCATTCATTCACCTTCAGGGCGTATCGGAAATCATTAAGAACGGTAATGTCGAACTTGGTGCACAGAACTGTGCAGCCGAACCCTCAGGCGCTTTTACAGGCGAAGTATCCGCAGCTATGATAAAAAGCACAGGAGCTCAATATGTGATAATAGGTCATTCCGAAAGAAGAAGCTATTACCATGAAGATGACAGGCTGCTGAATAAGAAAACCCAGCTTGCAATAAATACCGGCCTTAACGTAATATTCTGCTGCGGAGAAGTTAAGGAGGAGAGAGAGCAGGGAAGATATCTCATTATTGTCAAAAGGCAGCTTGAAGAAGGACTTTTCACTCTTCCCGCCGAATCGATGAAGATGATCATTATCGCTTATGAACCGGTATGGGCGATCGGGACAGGCCTTACTGCCACGCCAGAACAGGCTCAGGAGATGCATCATTATATCCGGGGACTTGTAAATGAGAAATATGGCAGAGAGGTTGCCGAGGAAATGACAATTCTTTACGGTGGCAGCTGTAAGCCATCGAATGCGGCAGAGCTTTTTTCGAAGCCTGATGTTGACGGAGGTCTTATTGGCGGCGCATCCCTGAAAAAGGAAGATTTCGCAGCCATCGCAGAGGCATTTTAAAACTGGTCCCGGTTAAGACGGGGCAATAAATACTTAGTCATGTTAAAAAAGCTGGTAATTGTGTTTCTGGCTGTTCAGGCGTTTTTCCCCGCGATCCTTTTTCCCCAGGGAAAATCGACATTCTCCGGCGATCCGGCGAAATTCAGGGAGGAACTAACAGCGTTCATGGGACCCAACCTGAATGATGAACAGAAGAGTAACCTGGAAACATTTCTGGCCAGTTGGGACAGCGCTGCCTTCAGCAAGGATAACATGACCGGGATCATAGACCTTGCAAGCCAGTTTTCCGGTAAAGGGATGAGACCTGTACCTCACTTCAACGATCTGTTGATGACTCTTAACACCATAATTGATAAGAAGAGCGGAGATAAATTCCTTGCCGGCTGGCTAGCAGGATTAAGCGATCTGGCATTTAACCCCAGGTATCCAATGGAGAATATCGACAGATATATCCGGAATACAAAAATTATGATAAGGGATAATGTACTTTCAGAATCTCCGGCCATCAGGTGGAAAGTTAAAAACAGTCAACTGGAGTTTCTGCACGACACCGTCTTCCTGGTTAAGATCAAGGACGCCACGCTTACATGCTATTCGCAGAAAGACAGCACAGAGATATATAATGCTACAGGAACATATTATCCCGACATCCAGCTGTTTCATGGCATAAAGGGAAAAGTTACCTGGGAAAAAGCAGGGTATCCTGCCACTGAGGTTTATGCCGAAATGGATAATTATGACATAAGTACCGCAAAGAGCAATTTCTCTGTCGATTCCGCCAGGCTTACACATAAAACCTACTTCAAGACACCTGTTTACGGCAAGCTGTCTGATATGGCTATGACCTACAAGGTAAAGGAAAGGGCCGATTTCCCGAGGTTTGAAACTTACGAGAAAGAGTTCAGGTTAAACAGAATATATGAGGGGGTTAACTACGAAGGAGGCCTCTCAATTGAGGGAGCAAGCTTATTTGGAACTGGTACTAAGGTCCAACCGGCAATGATTACCCTGTTCAGAAACGATACGCTCTACCTGAAAATTAAATCGATGGAGTTCATGTTCTCAAAAACAGGTCTGGTAAGCGCCGAGACGTCAATGTCGCTTTATCTCGATAAGGATTCAATTTACCATTCTAATCTTTCTTTTTCCTATAATGCATCGACAAGACAGGTAAATCTTTACAGGGGAAATAACCCTATTTCGAAAAGCCCCTACTTCAACTCTTACCATAACCTCGACATGTATTTTGAACTGCTCTCATGGGATATGAAAGAATCGAAGATTATCCTTTCAAGGGCAAGAGGAGCCTCACTTGGAGAGGCTCAGTTCGAATCTTCTTCATTCTTCGATGCCAACTATTTTATGAAACTTGCAGGATTGGATGAATACAATCCGCTATTCAGGCTGAAAAAGTTCGTCGAATGGTATTACTNNCGCTGTTCAGACTGAAGAAGTTCGCCGAATGGTATTACTCTCCTACATTTCCGGTCGAGGAGTTCGCCAAATGGCTTGGAAAACCACTTGATGCGGTAACGGCATTATGCATCGATATGGCAAATAAGGGCTTTGTTTTCTACGACCGGAGATTCAATGAGATAACGCTTAAAAGCAAAGTCGATGATTTCCTGAATTCATTCGCGAAGAAGAAGGATTATGACATCATCTATATTACAAGCGAAACAAAAGCTCCCCTCGATAATGCCATACTTGACCTTAAGAATTTCAGGCTTACTGTAAACGGGGTATCCCAGATCTTTCTGAGCGATTCCCAGAAAGTTGCCATCTACCCATACAACAGGCAGATAGTCCTTGGCAAAAACAGAAGCATTCAGTTCGACGGTGTCGTGGAAGCAGGACTTTTCACGGTTTTCGGACATAAGTTCTCCTTCAACTACGACACGTTTAAAATAAGACTTCAGAGAATAGACTCTATAAAGATAGCCGTTGAAACTGACAAGAAAGATAATTATGGAAATGCAGTGATAAAGAATGTCGACAACCTCATCCAGCTTGGAACTGCAGAACTCTATATTGACGGCCCCGATAATAAGTCGGGACTTAAAAGCCTGAAACAGTATCCTATAATCAATGCCATTACATATTCGTACATCTTTTATGATAAGATCCCGGGACTTGAAAATGTTTACTCTCAGGGAGATTTCTACTTCAGGGTAGATCCTTTTACATACGAGAACATTGACCATTATACCAATACTGATATGAATCTTGCCGGCGAATTTCATGCAGGGAAGATCCTGAAACCCATGCGGCAATACCTTACGATACAGGAGAATAATTCGCTTGGATTTAATATGAATGTCCCCCAGGAAGGAATAGATGTGTACGGGACAAAGGGAAGATTATATGATAACTTAAGCATGAGCAACAAGGGGCTAATTGGCAGCGGTTCCCTGAAGCATCTTACGTCAACTGCAAAATCGGAGCTATTCAGGTTCTTTCCCGATTCAATGCTTACCCAGGCGTCAACCTTCAATATTGAAAAGGATGGAGCAGGATTATTCCCAACCCTCAACAGCGAAAATGTTAAAATCAAATGGCTGCCGGAAAAAGATGAGTGGATGGCCTCAAATGCAACTGGCAAGAATTTCAGCATGTTTGATAACGGAACAACACTAGACGGATCATTGAAGCTTACGCCTTCCCTGCTTAGCGGATCCGGGGTAGTCAATAGTGGTGAATCAAGGCTGACATCTGATCTGTTCAGGTTTAGCACCAACTCTATAAAAGCCGATACATCAAATTATAACCTGAAATCGGCATCGAACAACGGCTATGCATTCATTGCCGAAAATGCTGCCACAAATATCAATTTTGACCTGAAGATGACAAGCTTTCATCTGAACACCGATACCTCTGTCGTTAAATTTCCCGAGATACAGTATATCTGCAAGATGACTGATTTTAATTATAATATGGAATCAAAGGTCCTCAATATGGAACAAAAAGGGAAATCAGATGCACCGATGATCACGCCTGATAAACTTATTAAGCTTGACTTTGCAAAGCTTGACAAGCCCACCTTCTTTGCTACAAACGTGATTGGTGATACTATTTCATTTTCATCATGGAAGGGAAATTATCATCTCGACGGAGAGTATATCGAAGCAGAAAACATCAACTACATCCATATCGCAGATGCACTTATTCAGCCCGATAAAGGAAAGATCACTATAAACAGGAGGGCAAAGATCCAGCAGATGCAGAATGCGATTGTCGCTGTTAACAACAAGCATATCCTGCATTCGGCCAAAATCGACATTGAATCGACAAAGCTATATACCGGAAGCGCAATCTATGATTATGTCGATGAAAATAAAGAGATTCAGCAGATTAATTTTCCTGAGCTTACAGTCGATACGCTTAAGACAAGTGCCAAAGGATATATCCCTGACAATCAGAAGTTCATGCTTAATCCTGAGTTTTCATTCTATGGCGATATTAATCTTTACTCTACAAAAGATAACCTTTTATTCAGCGGTGGTGCAGCGATAGTTAATAAATGCAGCGAGATGAAGAGCTATCCGGTCAGGTTCAAATCCTATATCGACCCGAAAAACGTGATGATCCCGATAAACGATAACCCTCGTGACATTAATGATAATATGGTATTTTCGGGTTCCTATATAAACCTCGATTCAGTTCACATTTACCCGGCATTCCTTTCAGCGCAGAAATCATGGACTGATGTCGGACTCGTTACCTCAAAAGGATATCTGTGGTACGATAAGCCAAAGGGCCGTTACATTATCACCTCCCTTGAGAAGATTGCCGACCCGTCCAGCAGTGACGACATAGTAGCCCTTGATAAGAATTACTGCATTCTTTCCGGCGAAGGGAAGCTCAATTTCGGGACCAATTTCGACCTTGTGAAGCTAACTGCTGCCGGTAAGGTAATCCATACCCTCGATTCAAATTATGTAAATATTGAGGCTCTCCTTGCGTTTGACTTCTACTTCTCGCCTGAGGCACTAAAAATGATGGGAGATGAGATAAAAGCGATGCCATCCCTGAAGCCTGTTAACCTTAACAGCGAGTTATACTCAAAGGGGATGAAGAACCTGATCGGTGCCGAAGCCGCCGGACATATGAAGGAGGATGTCGATCTTTTCGGGACATCAAGGAACTTGCCAAAAGAATTCAATTTCGAAATCTTCCTGAATTATGTTGACCTTTACTGGAATGAAGCCTCTTCCTCATTCAGATCGAAGGGAAAAATAGGTATCGGATATATCGGATCTCAACCGATCAATACATATGTCGATGGCTTTGTGGAGATACAGCGGAGGCGTTCGGGCGATATGTTTGACATTTACCTTAAAGCCGATGAGTCAACATGGTATTATTTCTCCTATATAAGAGGAAGTATGATGACACAGTCAGGCAATAATGGCTACAACACACTGATTGCCAATATGAAGCTTAGTCAGCGCAAGCACCCCGACTCTTCAGTGAGACAGCCATACACTTATATGATCTCTGTGGAAGACCGGCTTGGTAAATTTCTCCAGAGGATGACAGTACCTATTGAAAACAGCGACCAGCAGTCTGATCTTAAGGGACTTACAAAGTAGCTTTCCCTCTCTCTCCGAGCTCAATAAGCTCCATATCGTGAATGACCTTGCCGTCAATTTGCACCCTGATGGCTGTCATGAATTTATGAAATCCATAATAACCTGCGGCTCCCGGATTAATATAGAGAAGCCCGGGCTTTTTATCATACATCACTTTCGCGATGTGTGAATGACCGCAAATAAAAATGTCGGGAGGGCTCTTTATAATCTCCTCTNNCGGCTTATATGCTGCCAGTATATCTGCGGTTTCAATATTACCGATATCGCCAGCATGCCAAATTTCATCAACCTCCTTAAAGTGCTCAAAGAGACGGGGATGTATCCATCCGTGAGTATCCGATATAATTCCAATTTTCATAACTTTTGCCTTCGTGTTACTTTGTGAGAACCTTTGTGTTCCTTTGTGGTTAAATCTTTTACCACAAAGGTGCCCGAAGGATTCACTAAGGTA
>PMIG01000288.1 GCA_003157055.1 Bacteroidales bacterium
CGAGAACAGTAAGATCATTCGGGTTCTCAGCAAACCTGGAAACCACTGTAGGATCTGAAGCCGAACTCAGACCCAGGCTGATAAATAAGGGGATAGAACCCACAGTATTTGAGGCAACCAATACAGCCAGGATCATTAAGAGATACCTCCATAGAGCATTCTTCCCGGAAAACGAAGATTCAAGATGATTCATGCATTATTTTTTTCAGAATTCTGACACTGCATTTTTCGGGTAGTCAATTGAATAGTGAAGGCCAATGCTTTCTGTCCTGGCAGTTGCATGCTTTATTATAATATATCCCACATTGATCAGATTCCTTACTTCGCATATCTTCTTTGAGATGAGCGATTGCTTATAGAGACTTTCCGTCTCCTGGTAAAGTATTTCGAGACGCACCATGGCCCTCTCAAGACGAAGGTTTGACCGTACAATACCCACATAATTGCTCATTATCATTTGCACTTCCTTGATACTCTGTGTGATGAGCACCATTTCCTCGAGATGGGTTGTTCCCTTATAATCCCATAAGGGTATATTTTCCTCAAATGTGAGCTCCCCTATTCTTTTGCCGGAGTGCATTGCAGCCCTGTGGGCATATACAGCCGCTTCAAGGAGAGAATTGGAAGCCAGCCTGTTAGCCCCGTGCAAACCAGTAGAGGATGCTTCGCCAAGCGAATAAAGCCTATCTATGCTGCTCTGACCATCCATATCAACTTTAATCCCTCCGCATGAGTAGTGCTGGGCAGGCACAACCGGTATCATGTCTTTAGTAATATCAATGCCCTTGGCAAGACAATGTTCATATACATTTGNNCGGCGCCAGAGATTCACGGCTGTCGTACCTCTTCATGAATTTTTCACCTGCTATGTTCTTAAGAACCGCTCCATAACCTCTGAGAGCTTCAGTAATCAGAAATGAAGGTCTGGTATTTGGATCGTAGAGTGACGTTGGATGGAATTGTATGAACTCCATGTTTTCTATTGTTCCTTTTGCCCTGTAAACCATCGCTATGCCATCGCCTGTCGCAATCTCCGGATTGGTGGTGGTGAGATAAACATTTCCCACTCCTCCGGTTGCAACGATAGTCACTTTTGAAAGAAATGTAATAACCTTCTTGTTTTTAAGATCTGCAATGTACGCCCCGTAGCATTTAATGCCGGGATAATTGTGCTTCACTACCTCTCCCAGGTGATGTTGAGTAAGTATCTCGATGGCAAAATGGTGTTCAAATATTTCGATGTTGGGATCCTTTTTTACCCGTGCTATAAGAGTATTTTCTATGGCTTCGCCCGTCTTGTCCTTATGATGAAGAATCCTGTACTCAGAATNNGCCCGCCTTCCCTGTGAAGATCAAAAGTTCCATCTTCTTTTTTGTCAAAAGGAACGCCAAGCCCGATAAGGTCCTTAATCCTGGCGGGAGCTTCACTTACCACCATCCGTACGACCTCTTCATTACAGCAGCCGGCACCTGCGATCAGTGTGTCATGAATATGTTTTTCAAAATTATCAGGTTCACTGAATNNGTATTTGTATCTTCAAGATTTGCCTTTGTTACAATGCTAACTTTCCCGAATTTTGAAGCCTTCAGCGCAAATGAAAGTCCGGCGATACCTGATCCCAATACAAGAAAATCCGTTCTTTTTTTCATTGGATATATCGTAAAGAAGAAGGTAAATATACAAATAGATTTAATGGTTTTTACCCCCTCTTCCTTTTCAGCCAGAAATCCATGTTCTCACCCCTAAAACCCTTCTCTACTTCGTAAAGAGGGGACTTAGAATGCTGTATATATGATCATTCCCCCTCTTTGCGCAAACTGAGAGGAAGAAAAGAAGGGGGTGAGTTCGTGAGATGCGCGAAGGGGTATTGAGTTTAAACCACGTTGTAAAAGCAAAGTTTTTAAGTTACTTTTGCCTTCCGGTTAAATAAACAAAAACAATTATGGCTCAGGAAGATGTTTTTAAAAAGCTGGTTGCGCACTGCAAGGAATATGGATATGTTTTCCCTTCAAGTGAAATTTACGACGGGTTAAGTGCGGTTTATGATTATGGCCAGTATGGAGTTGAGCTGAAAAACAATATTAAAAAGTACTGGTGGGACAGCATGGTGCTTCTCCATGACAATATTGTCGGCCTCGATTCAGCAATCTTCATGCACCCTACAATCTGGAAGGCTTCGGGACACGTTGATGCTTTCAATGATCCTTTAATTGACAACAAGGATTCCAAAAAAAGATACCGCGCCGATGTTCTGATTGAAGAGCATATGGCCAAATTTGAAGAAAAGATCAATAAGGAAATTGAGAAGGCCATGGAAAGGTTCGGCGATGCATTCGATGAAAAGAAATTCAGGGAGACAAACCAGAGGGTGCTTGCAAACCAGGAAAAGCTCGATGAAATAAATGCCCGCTTTTCGAAGGCCATGAATGCAACAGATCTTCAGGAACTGAGACAGATAATCATTGATAACGAGATTGTGTGTCCAATTTCCGGCACCCGTAACTGGACAGAGGTGAAGCAGTTCAACCTTATGTTTTCCACTGAATTTGGATCGACAGCAGAAGGTTCAAGCAAAATCTACCTGCGCCCTGAAACAGCCCAGGGAATCTTTGTCAATTTCCTGAATGTTCAGAAGACCGGGAGGATGAAGATTCCATTCGGCATTGCCCAGATAGGAAAAGCTTTCCGCAACGAGATAGTTGCCCGGCAGTTTATTTTCAGGATGAGGGAGTTTGAGCAAATGGAGATGCAGTTCTTCGTTCAGCCCGGCAGCGAACTCGATTGGTTCCGTCACTGGAAGGAAATAAGAATGAAGTGGCACACGGCACTTGGTTTCGGAGATGAGAATTACAGGTTCCATGATCACGTCAAGCTTGCTCATTATGCAAATGCCGCAACAGATATTGAATACAAGTTCCCATTCGGGTTCAAGGAGGTTGAAGGGATACATTCCAGAACCGATTTTGACCTGAAGCAGCATCAGCAGTATAGTGGTAAAAAAATGCAGTATTTTGATCCCGAAAGAGGAGAATCCTATATTCCATATGTCATCGAAACATCTATCGGAGTTGACAGAATGTTTCTCCAGGTAATCTCTGCAGCCTATCTTGAAGAAGAACTTAAGAAAGAAGACGGAAGTTCCGATACAAGGGTTGTACTGAGGCTGCCCTCATTCCTCGCACCTGTAAAGCTTGCCGTAATGCCTCTCGTTAAAAAGGACGGATTGCCGGAGATTGCCGAAAAGATCGTCCACGACCTGAAGTTTGACTTTAACTGCCAGTATGACGACAAGGATTCCATTGGCAGACGTTACAGGAGGCAGGATGCTATCGGGACGCCATATTGCATAACCATTGATCACCAGACCATCGATGATAATACCGTTACGATAAGATACCGCGATACAATGCTCCAGGAGCGGGTAGGCATTACCGGATTAAAAGACATTATTTTCGAAAAAGTCAGCATCGCTACACTGTTGAAAAAGCTTTAAATGAAGAGAGTCCTTATCATCACTTATTACTGGCCGCCAAGCGGTGGTGCCGGTGTACAGAGATGGCTTAAGTTTTCGAAGTATCTTCCTCAGTTTGGCTGGGATCCTGTTATTCTGACCGTTGATCCCGGGTTTGCTTCCTATCCGGCTATTGATCATTCACTTGAATTGGAAATCCCCTCAGAATTAAATGTTTACAAAACAAAAGCTACAGACTGGTTCAGGATTTATGGAAAATCCAGGGTCCCGTCAGCAGGCTTCGCAAAGAACAATGACGATACATTCAGGGGAAAAGTATCCCGGTTTATAAGGGGAAATTTCTTTATCCCGGACCCCCGGAGAGGCTGGAATAAATTTGCATTCAGAAAAGCATGCGAAATAATTGAAAAGGAAAATATCCGTCACATTATAACAACAAGCCCACCTCATTCCACACAGCTTATCGGGCTAAAGCTTAAAAAGAAATTCCCCTCTCTGAATTGGATAGCTGATCTGAGAGACCCCTGGACAAACATATATTACTACGGAAAATTCTATCCTTCCTTTCTTTCACGAAAGCTGGACAGGCATTATGAAATGTCGGTCCTGAAAAAATCTGATGAGATAATTACTGTCGGCAAAACATTAAAGAATTCCTTTTCATCAGCTGGCAAGATCAACGAAAACAAAATAACTGTCATTACAAATGGTTTTGATGAATCTGATTATAACCAGGCTATTCTTTCCAATCCTGCTATATTTACAATAACATATGCCGGAACAATATCAGAATCATATCCTGTTAGCGGGCTTATCGGGGCGCTTAGAAATCTTCATGAGAAGAAGCCTGATTTTAAAATCCGTTTCACCGGTGAATTTTCTGCAAATATCAAAAGCCTGATAACTGATGCAATACCAGGCTCATGCGTGGAATTCACTCCATACCTGGAACATGGAAAGGCCATTCAATCAATCATGAATTCTTCCGTCGTTGTGCTTATCATACCCGATCATAATAGCAATAAAGGAATTCTTACAGGAAAACTTTTTGAATACCTTGCCACCGGTGTACCGATATTATGTCTCGGCCCTGCTGATGGCGATGCAGCAGAAATAATCTCAAAAGCAAAAGCAGGAGCAACCTTCGGATATAATGACATTAAGGGAATATCGGAATTTCTGAACAATGTCCCAGATAATGTTTTTACCCCTGATAAAGAGTATATTAAGGGATTTTCAAGAGTTAACCTGACCGGGGAGATAATCCCATTGCTTGACAAGCAAGCAATCCATTGATGCAATAATACCTGCTACTGTTTTTTCAAAACCGTGCGAAATCCATCTTTTAATTGCGTTCCCCTCATTTCTATATTGGTAATACCTATGTTTTTCTGTACTATGGAACAGGGCAGAGGCGAATTCCAGCAATAAGTGCAGTCGATAGGTATATTGACAATGAAGTTATTAACCTCAGTCTGCTCATAGGGCGCTTCCCTGAAACTGGCAGGAAAGAATGCGCACTGCTTTAATCCCATAAAATTAAGCGTGAATAAAAACAAAACGGAGATAAGCACCAGTAATATGGATGCTGTTCCTGGCAAGACTTTGTACATTTTCACCTTTAATCTGCCAAAGTAGGTTGAGGCAGATAATTTTTCTGAAATAGAATAAAAAATTATTGAGCATGTGATAAGAACATAGAATAACAGGAATGCATAAATGAATCTGAAATTAGGGGCAGAAACAAACCAGAAAAGAATAGCGAAAAAACAAATTGTGACTATTTTCAGCTCGCTGCCGAAACGTTTCCGCATGTCACATGAAAGAAAAGACAAACCCGCAATTAGTGCCGGTGAAATAAGTATATAACCGGATAAAAATTTAAACCCTGTTGAAAGATGTGCAAACCAGATAGGAAACCAATCTGAAAATGGCCTAGNNGAAAACCAGCACTGCGATGAGTGAAATGAGTAATAATTTTTTCATCCAAGAATAGCCGGATCCCATCATGAATAAAACGGCAACCAGCGCAATCGGGAAAGAAGTTAATTTAACCGTGATCATAAAAAATGCCATAACCAATACAGGGATCCAGTATAACTTATTCCCCTTTTCACCAGTGATTCTTTCGAGGTAGATTATGAAGATAATCCATATCCCTGCCAGTGAAAAAATATCAGGAGTCGGAGAGGATGCCGACTTCAGGTAGAATACCTGGAGAAGTATAAATAATCCAGCATACAAAAATGCCCGCCATATATCATGAGTAAGCTTATTGTTCACCAGAATTATGAGTGTGACAGAAAGCATTAATATGAGATAGCTGTTCAGGAGATGGAAAAAATCAGGCTTCAGAAAAGAAAAGCTGAAGAGCGCCTCGGAAAGAAATGACTGATTATTGAAAGCGAATCGGCCATGCAGGTTGCCAAGTCCCGGGAGAACTTGAAAGCTGCTTATCCATTTGATATTCTGGATATGGTAGAGGCCGGTATCTGAAACAGCAGGAATTGATTGGGCAGCAATTAAAATCAGGGCTAAATAAATAAAAATCAATATTTTGAAAATCGAAGGCAATTGTTTAAAAGCATTTATCCTGCTCTTAAAACCTTCAAAGATGCTATCCTTAGCTGCCAGAAAGTAAATAAGACAAAGAGTGAAAAGAATAAGATTCGCTACCAGCCCGATTTTAAGGAATAGTGAAAAGATGCTTAAAAAAATTCCCAGGAATGTAAGACCTGTCATGCTCAGTTCAGCGATTGAAGGTTCTGCTGAGGCATCTTTTCGCTGCAGCTGTCCAAGAACTCTGTTAACAAAATGGCCTGCGAGTGTGGTTAAAAGAAAAATATATATCCAGACAAGGAGGGTTGAGATCATGGCAGGATCTATTTGAACAGATTATACCTGAAAATGCAGTAAATAGCCCGGAATCCGTCTTTCCAGTTTATCTTCTTTCCTTCGTCAAATGTTCTGCCATAATATGAAATTCCGACTTCATATATCCGTATATTATTTATCCTCGACATTTTTGCAATGATCTCCGGTTCAAACCCGAATCTGTTCTCCTTAAGTTTGATCTGCTTATAAATTTCAGACTTTGCAAGCTTATAGCAGGTTTCCATATCGGAAAGGTTAAGGTTGGTGAACATATTAGAAATGAATGTCAGCATCCTGTTCCCTATGGAGTGCCAGAAGAAAAGTATCCTGTGCGGACTACCTCCCATAAACCTTGAACCAAGCACAACATCGGCATGTCCATCGAGAATTGGCTGGAGAAGGATATTATATTCATCCGGGTTATATTCCAGGTCAGCATCCTGGATGA
>PMIG01000039.1 GCA_003157055.1 Bacteroidales bacterium
GGTATTAAAGTTAAACTTGATAATGGCCAGGTTGGCCGGGTTAAAGAAATAATATAACCTTTCTTTGAACCTTGATTTTGTTTATCTAAAACCGGGATAAATGAACCAGAATGATTTTATCGTTAAGAACCTGGGAAGAACATCAATTAAATCACCCTTAAAACAGACTGCAAAAAAGTATGGTCCTGTTTTTAAATTTGTTGATGACAGTGAGAGAATTCTTTACGATACATCATTGGAAAATTTTCACAGGTGCAAAGATTCTGGTGAGGAGCCGGTTTCTTTTGAAAAGGCCGGTCCCCGTGAAAATGTCTTTTTCGAACCCGCCAAAACAAAAGTTGGTATTGTTACCTGTGGCGGCCTTTGTCCCGGATTAAACAATGTAATCCGTAGTCTTGTTAATGAACTTCACTACAGATATGGGATAGACAGAATTCTTGGAATAAAATATGGTTTTGAAGGATTCGTTCCCAAATACAACCATCCATTAATCGAACTTACTGCTCCTGGTGTAAGTGAACTTCATCTTATGGGTGGAACTTTCCTTGGAACATCCAGGGGGAATCAGGACATCGGACAAATTGTAGATACGCTTGAAATTCTTAATATCAATATTTTGTTTTGTATAGGGGGTGATGGAACTCTCCGCGGTGCACATGCAATTCATGAAGAAATTGAAAACAGGAAACTTAAAATTGCTGTTGCAGGAATTCCAAAAACTATTGATAACGATATTAACCTTATCGAAAAATCATTCGGCTTTGAAACTGCATTTTCAATTGCGAATGATATTATCAGAAACGCTCATAATGAAGCTATTGCAGCATTTAACGGCATTGCCCTCGTTAAACTCATGGGGCGCGATTCAGGATTTATTGCAGCACATGCAGCACTTGCGATTCAGGAAGTTAATTTTGTGTTAATCCCTGAAATCTCTTTCGATCTTTACGGCCAGCGGGGTTTTTTGCGGATTCTAAGAAAAAGACTCGAAGAGAGACATCATGCCGTGGTAGTTGTCGCCGAAGGGGCGGGTAAGGAATTTTTTGAAAAACAGAAGCTGGTAAAAGATTTGTCGGGAAATATTAAAAATGAAGATATTGGCGTGTACATCAAAGAAAAAATTATAGAGGAATTTTCTTCAAAACAGTTTCCTTTCGCAATCAGGTATATTGATCCAAGTTATATTATCCGGAGCGCACCCGCTAATGCAAATGACAGCAAGTTCTGTAATCTTCTAGCACAAAATGCTGTGCATGCAGCCATGGCCGGGAAAACCGATTTTGTTACCGGAAACTGGAATAGCCTTTTTACGTTGTTGCCGATTCCCCTGGCGATAGCACAACGAAAGAAAATTGATATTGAAGGTGAGCTCTGGTGGAATGTTCTAGAAGCAACGGGCCAACCGACCAGTATGAAGAATCCATGATAAAGAACATTATTTTTGATCTTGGAAATGTATTAATCAGTTTCAGGCCTTCGGAATATTTTGATAAGAAAAAGTTTCCTGAGGCCATAAAAACAACAATCCTCTCTGATATTTTCAGCAGTAAAGAATGGTCTATGCTTGACAAAGGTGAAATCACCACTCCGGAGGCCATTGAAGCGATCGCAAAAAAGTCATCTCTTAATAAGAAGGAAATAGCCCATATTTTTAATTTACGAACCGATATTATTTTTCCCCTCGATTCGAACGTAAAACTTCTTCCTGAGTTAAAAAAACGTGGTTTCAAACTATATTATCTGTCCAACTTCCCTTTAGATATTTTTGATGAGGTAAAAGACGGGTACTATTTCTTCAAATATTTCGATGGAGGATTAATATCGGCTACAGTAAAATCATCAAAGCCGGAAAACCTTATTTACAAAATTTTCATTGAATCGTATTCTCTCAAACCTGAAGAGTGCCTGTTTATTGACGATATTGAAATAAATGTAAGAACAGCTGAAGTCATGGGGATGAAAGGTCTTTTTACAAAAGGTTCACTTGAAATTTCAAAAGAGATCGAAAAAACGATAAAACTTTCTTCCGGGTCTTAAGTACCTCTGCCGCATCGCGGGATCTCCTCCAGGGGGAAGAAAATTCCATATATCTGTTGGGCTTAATAAAAATATTCAATTCTCGGCGACTTAAGTGAACTTAGGTACAGACCTAATCATCACAAGATGAATCACTTAATATAATTTTCAAAAGAATTGTTCCACGTGGAAACTGGAGTTATTTTCTGAAATATACCGACAATATTGAAGATTTTGCATTGCCGACAAGATTTTCCAGCTCCTTGGGTGAGGCACTTTTAATTTTATCAACCGAGTCAAAATGTTTAAGTAAAATCTCTTTTGTCTTAGGTCCGATTCCTTTTATCTGATCAAGATCGGATTTTACCATTTCCGAGGATCGTTTATCACGATGAAAATTTATCCCGAACCGGTGAGCTTCATTTCTTAAATGTTGAATAATTTTAAGACTTATTGAATTTTTATCAAGGTAAATCGGTATACTATCTCCGGGAAAATAAATTTCCTCGAGCCTTTTTGCAATTCCAATAACAGTGACCTTTTCTCTTAAACCCAGGTTGTCGATGCTTTTCATGGCAGATGAAAGCTGTCCTTTCCCACCATCGATAATGACAAGCTGCGGAAGCTTTTGATCTTCCTCAATCATTCTCCTGTAACGCCTGTAAACTATCTCCTCCATTGAAGAAAAGTCATCGGGGCCAGTTACGGTTTTAATATTAAAATGGCGATAATCATTTTTACTGGGTCTCGCATTTCTGAAAACAACGCAGGCTGCCACAGGATTCGTTCCCATGATATTTGAATTATCGAAACATTCTATATGAACCGGTAATTCAGGCATGTGAAGATCATTTTTTAACTTTTCAAGATTCTTGCCTGTCCGGACCTGTGGAGAATGTTCCATCCTTTTCTTCTTCTGTTCCAGTTTGTAGTAAATTGCATTGCGTTCGGCAAGTTCAAGAAGCTTAAGCTTTTCACCAACCTTTGGAACAGTGTATTTAACTCTGTCCAGGAGAATATCTGGTTTAAATGGCAAGATGATTTCAGGTGAATCGCTTAATAGTCT
>PMIG01000166.1:0-21944 GCA_003157055.1 Bacteroidales bacterium
TAACCCCCGGTGAAACCGGGGGTGGAGACTACCCTTAGAGGTCAAGCTCTGAAGGAGCTTAATATCAGTTATGGGAAGAACCTCTCATCTATCTTAATTCCTGATTCTAACAGGAGATTTCTGTATTCTTCCTCAAAAGTCTTTTTCCTGTGATGCTCCTGTTGATTCTTTATATAATCGATAAGTCTTCCCATATCCATATAAGAGCAAGTAAAAGAACCATAGCCATCAGCCCAGCCTTTAAATATAGGAAAGTAGCCACTCCTTTTCATCCATACTGAAGATGATACCTTAATTTCTCTCACAAAATCAGCAAGTGCCAAAGATGGATGCAGATCAGTAAGTATATGCAGGTGATTTTCCATACCATTAATACGGTATACGTAACTGTTTTTATTCTTAATTATACCTGTAATGTAGGCATATAGCTGGTCGGTATGATCCTGCTTTATAGTTGGTATACTATCCTTTGTTCTGAAAACAAGGTGAAACAGAAGTTGACGATAACTTGACATGATTTTATTTATTTAGTTAGCACTATAGCGAGAAAAATCTAAGTTACAAATACTTCAACTTATACCCAACAATATTAAGCCCTTTCAGGGCTTGACATCATTAGTTAGCAATCTACCCCCGGTTTCGCCGGGGGTTATTCATGTACCGCCACATTCGTGGCTGAAACTAACCCCGGGCTGAAGCCCGGGGTTAGTGTTTTCCGGATATACGACTCCTTCTCTATTGCACGACCATATAACCTTTTTATCTTTGTCTGATTACAAATTCACTAACCTATGTCCCTCCCCGAGGAGCTCTTCCCCGTAGTCGATGACGATGGAAATGAAATATCCCTTGCTCCCCGCAGCGTCTGCCACGACGGAAAGAGCATGCTGCTCCATCCTGTCGTTCACCTTCATCTTCTGAACCCAAACGGCGATCTTTTCCTTCAGAAGAGGGCAATGACAAAAGACCTCCTCCCCGGCATGTGGGATACTTCGGTCGGAGGGCATATGAGCTCCGGTGAAACCGCTGAGGAAGCTCTGAGAAGGGAGGCAGAAGAGGAGCTCGGGCTGAAGGATTTAACATTTCATCTTAATAAAAAATATAAATGGCAGTCGCCCAGGGAGAGAGAGCTGGTCTATTCGTTCACCGGTAGCTGCAACGATATTCCGGTCACAAACCCTGATGAGATCGACGAGGGAAGATTCTGGGAGATGGAGGAAATAAAAGAGAGCCTTGGAAAAAACATTTTTACTCCTAACTTTGAATTTGAGTTCAATATGTTATATATCACTCATTCTGACATATAATAAAGAAAAGGTTTGACGTATCTTTACATTATAGTGAGAGTGTAAAACTGAATATTATGAAATCTGGCAAGTTACATTTCCCTCCATGGCTGATCGTTTTTGCCCTTTTAACAGCCTGGATAATATCATGCACACATACGGCCAATATTGACAATATCCCGGTGGTGTGCTTCGAAAAAGATGTGCTCCCTGTCTTTCAGAACAACTGCGCTATTCCCGGATGTCATGACGGAACCCGTTCGGGCAGGGCTTTCAATACTTACACAAGTATCCGCCGCGAAGTGACCCCCGGAAAACCTTACTCAAGCCAGTTATATCAGGCTATTATTGGCAGCGGTGGAAACAGAATGCCTCCTTCCGCTCCTCTTTCGATTGAGAACAGGACTATAATCAGTGTCTGGATCGGGCAGGGGGCCAACCTTACTACCTGCAATGACACTACAACGACAGGTGGAGGTGGAGGTACGGTCGGAACACTCAGGGCCTGTTATACACGGGACATTCAGCCGGTTCTTTCTTCGCATTGCGCCATGACAGGCTGCCACGATATTTCAACTCATACAGACTATGTGTTTTATTCCTATTCTTCAACAATGGGAGCAGTGAGCCCGGGAAATCCTTCCGGCAGCAAGCTGTACCAGTCGTTATTAGCCTCTGGCGAAGACAAAATGCCGCCGTTATCAAAGCCGCAGCTAACCACTGCCCAGATCGACTCAATACGGAATTGGATAAGCTACGGGGCTCTCGACCAGACATGTGCAATTTCCTGCGATACTATAAACCCTGTGACTTTTTCTGGTACAATATGGCCAATTATGCAATCCAGCTGCACGGGATGCCACGGTGGCGCAGGAGGTATTACATTTACAGGTTACACAGATGTTTCAGCACTGGCCGCCAGCGGAACTCTGATGAATGCCATTACCGGAAATGGCGTGTCAAGAATGCCTCCGGGAGGACCATTTACAACATGCCAGATAAGGCAGTTTCAGATATGGGTTACTAACGGCCATCTAAACAATTAGCACCGGAACATTATGAAACGATTATTAAAATACATTTTGTTTGCAGCTATAATTGCTGCCGGAGTTTGTTCGTGCTATTACGATAGCGAGGAGGGCCTTTATCCTTCAATCAGCTCAACCTGCGATACTACCAATGTAACTTACAGCGGAAAGGTTGTTCCCATCTTTGCAAACAACTGCCTCTCTTGCCATTCTAATGCAAGGGCTGCTTCGTCGGGGGGCAGTGTCGCACTCGAAAACTTTGCTGATGTCAGCGCACAGGCTGCTTCAATTTCAGCAGCAATAAATCAGACCGGCCCTCTCTCCCCGATGCCGAAGAACGGAAGCAAGCTGAAAGCATGCCTCATCACCACATTCGATATATGGGTCAGGAACGGCAAGCCTAATAACTGATTAAACCGGAAAGATTATGAAACGACTCTCCATATTTTTACTTTTCCTGGTGCTTGCAGCTTCCTTGTCTGCGCAGGACGACCTGATGAACATGCTCAAAGACAGCACCGCAAAGGAAATTAACTATGCAACGGCAACATTCAAATCAACAAGGGTGATCAACGGTCATTCGGTACAAATGATGGCTCCGGGACAGCTTGATGTGAGGATTTCCCACCGCTTCGGATTGGTCAACTCAGGGGCCTATGAGTTTTTCGGTCTCGACCAGTCAAATATGCATTTCAGCCTCGAATACGGGATAACGAAATGGCTTATGGTGGGAATTGGCCGCGGTTCCTACGAAAAGACCTTTGACGGCTTTGCAAAATATTCAATACTCAGGCAGTCGACGGGAGCCCGTAACATGCCTGTATCCGTTTCGGCACTTTCATCCATTGCCGCCACATCGCTTAAATGGACCGATCCCACAAGAACAAACTATTTCTCATCACGTCTTTCATATGTAGGCCAGGTGATGATCGCACGCAAGTTCAGCCCGTCATTTTCGTTGCAGCTCACACCCACCATGGTGCACCGTAATCTCGTTCCAACTGAGCTCGACCCGAACGATATCTACGCTGTCGGGGCAGGCGGAAGAATGAAGCTCACGAGAAGGATAAGCCTGAATGCCGAATATTTTTATATGATCAATTCAAAGAAATATATGAGCGAAACGATATATGATCCATTCTCGGTGGGATTCGATATCGAAACCGGCGGACACGTCTTTACTCTTCTCTTCACAAACTCGCTGCAGATGATCGAAAAGGGATTTGTGGGAGAGACAACAGGGAACTGGCTCAAGGGTGATATTCATTTCGGTTTCAACATTTCGAGGGTTTTTACGTTAAAGAAATAAAAAGATAATTATGAAACGCATCGTTATTCTATTCGCAACCTCGTTTCTGTTTCTTGCAGCAAACGGCCAGAAATTTATGACAAAAAACGGTTACATCGGATTCTTCTCCCATACTCCCATGGAGGATATCAAAGGTGATAACAACCAGGTGGCAGCTGTGCTGGATATCCCGACAGGCGAAATGGTATTCCAGGTTCTTATCAAATCGTTCCACTTCGAAAAGGCGCTCATGGAAGAGCACTTTAATGAGAATTACATGGAGTCTGATAAATTTCCTAAATCTACATTCCGCGGCAAGATCACCAATCTCTCATCGGTCGATTTCAGCAAGCCCGGGAAATATGATGTCACTGTTGAAGGAGACCTTAACATGCATGATGTAACAAATAAAATATCAGTTAAAGGAACAATCGAAGTGGTGCAGGGAGGACTGAATGCATCCTCAAAATTCAACATTGTGCCGGAAGATTATAAGATAGCCATCCCGGGTGTCGTAAGAGACAATATAGCTAAGAACCTTGAGGTTACAGTTACTATAAAGTGTGCTCCGGTAGAATCAAAATAACAACAGCTATGAAAACATACATTAAGATACTTCTCGGAGTTGTCCTCTTCATTGCACTGGCAGGTATAGTGGTAGGCATTCATTTCTTCAGGATGCCCCATAAAGACCTTGGCAAGGCTAAGCCCGATTTTATCATTACTGCTGTTGACCTGCAAAAGGCATTTGAGGATAACGAGAATGCGGCAACTGCTAAATATGTAAAGAAAATTCTCGAGATTGAAGGTGAAGTGGAATCGGTGAAAACAGGAGAAGCCAATGTGCTTAATGTTAGTATTAAAAGCGGCAGCGATCTGTCGTCGGTGATCTGTACCTTCGTGCCGGCAACTGACCCGGCAAAATTCACTTCCGGAAGCAGGGTGACGGTCAGGGGCGAGTGTTCAGGGTTTCTGATGGATGTGCTCATGAATAATTGTGTACTGGTAAAATAGTATTCAGGGACAATCTGGAACTGATATTTGTAAAAGCTCCCCTCCGGGGAGGGGAAGGGGTGGGTTTAAATGTTTTGATTTATAATATTTCTATATATGAAGACTACCGTCCGGATACTCGTTCTTAAGAATGAGATCGAGGCATCCCTCCTTGATGAGATCCTGAATGAAAGAGGTATTCCCCATATTCTCCGCTCATTGCATGACTCGGCCTACGATGGCATGTGGCAGTCAGAGTCTTGCTGGGGTTTCCTCGATGCCGATGAGGAAAACAAGGAAGAGATCCTTAAGATATATGATGAAATGTCGCGGCCCGAGAACATAATTGATCCGCTTTAAGCAAAATAACCTATATTTGACCGGTTATTGCAGCAATACCCATCTTCAGTGCGTCTTTGAAGATAAAACCAAAGGAAAGGCAATATGAATCAGGCTCAGTCCGCAAAGAAAAAACCACTGGAATATATCACTGACATCTTCAGGTCGCTGCTTGAAGTGCTTAAATCGAAATACTTCTATATCGGGCTTCTGACCCTTGGAGCGGGTGGTGCGCTCAATTTTGCATCTCAGACATATCTTCACAATTATATCAACGAGGGAAAGATGCTGCCAATGCTGTCGGACCTTATTCTTGACAATCTCCCTGTCCTCAATGTTTCCCTTATTTATGATCTCTTCTGCATTGTGGTTTTTGCCACTGTCGCCATCTATATAGTTCACAGGAAAGATTATAACAGGATCCCTTTTATCCTGTTGCTCTGCGGAATATTTTTTATAGTAAGGGGAATATTCATGGTCCTCACTCCTTTCGGCAATCCTCCCGAATTCAATGGTTCGGATGCCTTATTCAACGGCTTTTCAAAATATGAGCTGGGCGTTTACCCGTCGGGGCATGTCGGGAATTCATTCCTGCTTTTATTACTGGTAAACGACAGCAAGTACAGAAAGATCATGTGGATATGGCTTGCAGTAATAATAACTTCATTGTTCCTTGCTCATGGCCATTACAGCATTGATATTCTTTCCGGTATCTTCTTCGCATACGCAATCAGGGCATTTGGCAACAGGCACTTTTCAATGTTCAATCTTGGAAATAGCAGTAAGGTGAAAGTGCCTTCAGCGGAGAAAGAAATTATTGATAATTAATACCCCCATCCCATCCTCCCCTTAGGGGGGAAGGAGTACTAAATGAGCTTTCCCCCCTTGGGGGAAACGGGAAAGGGGGTAACTTTATATAACGATATTTTTTATACACAGATTTAATTGACCAGTAATGAAAACCAAAATATTCCTTGCCGCATTTTTCATCCTCATGAGCGGAGCAGCCTTCTCTCAGGAAACCCCTGAACCTGCTTCGAAAGTCCTCGAAAAAGCCTATAAGCAGGCTGCAAAGGAGAAAAAGAATGTATTCGTCATCTTCCATGCCTCATGGTGCGGATGGTGCAAAAAGATGGAAGCATCAATTAATGATCCATCCTGCAGCGCATACTTTCAGAAGAGCTATGTCTTCGTTCACCTTACAGTGCTTGAAAGAGGCGATCTTAAGAAAACCGATAACCCCGGTGCTGATACGATGTTTGTAAAATATGCCGGGAAAAATGCCGGCATCCCTTTCTTTCTCCTTTTTGATAAAAAAGGTAATCTTCTTGCCGATTCTCAGATCAGGAAAGAAGGTGAAGGTCTCGATAAGCCGGGCCAGAATATGGGCTGCCCTTCTGCAGATGATGAGGTTGCTGCATTTGTAGGCATCCTTAAGAAAACATCAAAAATTACGGACGTTGAAGCTGCTGCCGTTACCGAAAGATTTAAGAAGAACAACGTTCACTGATCTTTCCGCAGCTGATTCCTTTTTTCTACAAGCAGAATAATAAAATAATTTACGACTGCAATCACTGCCTTCGCAGCAATGAACAGCGTGTAGGATATCTTCCGGTTCTCCGGCCCAGTCATCATCGATCACTCCGACATTCCGCCAATGCCTGCAATTTGGAGCGCACTCCTTTATGATAAAAATCAACATTATTCTACCTGCTTTGTTTTAATATCACATTATCAAATACCAGCTTATTATGAACAATGCCATTTACAATTTCAGGGAGCCAAAGAATGAGCCGGTTCTGACTTACGGACCTGGCAGCAGCGAGCGTGAGCTGCTCTCAATAGAATTGAAGAGGCAGTACGGCAATGTGATTGATATTCCGCTTATCATTGGCGGAAAGGAGATCAGGACAGGAAAAACCGGGAAAGTTGTAATGCCCTCTGAACATAGCCATGTTCTTGCCACCTATCATATGGCCGGCGAAAAAGAGGTTGAGATGGCAATCAATGCCGCCCTTGATGCCAAATGCGAATGGATGACGCTTGCATGGATGGAGAGAGCTGCGATAATGATTAAGGCGGCTGAGCTTATTTCAAAAAAATACAGATTCCTCCTGAATGCCGCCACAATGCTCGGCCAGGGTAAGAATGTTTACCAGGCTGAGATAGACTCGGCATGCGAGATAATAGATTACCTGAGGTTTAACTCATATTTTGCCTCACGGATCTATGAGGAACAACCACTTTCCGACAATCAGACCATCAACAGGCTCGAGTACCGGCCCCTCGAGGGATTCATTTATACAATAACTCCCTTTAATTTCACCGCGATAGCTTCTAACCTGAATACCAGCGTTGCCCTTATGGGAAACACAACTGTCTGGAAGCCGGCTACAACATCCCTTCTCTCAAACTATTATTTCATGATGATCATGAAGGAAGCCGGGATGCCCGATGGGGTCATCAACTTTGTTCCGGGCTCCGGATCGCTTATCAGCAGTGTCGTTCTGAAGCATAAGGAACTTGCCGGAATACATTTCACAGGTTCAAATCCGACTTTCAATACAATCTGGAAACAGATTTCTGAAAATCTTTCGGTTTACAGGTCCTATCCTAAAATTGTGGGCGAAACCGGCGGAAAGGATTTCATCTTCGCTCACAAATCCGCNNTACCAGGGACAAAAGTGTTCGGCTGCGTCACGAGCTTACATACCCCGCTCATTGTGGAAACCCGCAAAAAATCACCTTATGACATTGCTTTCAGAAACAAGGATCGGAGGCGAAATGGACTTCAGCAACGTAATTAACTCAGTAATTGACGAGCCTTCATTCGACCGCATTATGGCATATATTGACATGGCGCGGCAATCTCCGGAAGCTGAGATCATAGCCGGCGGCAAGGGTGATAAATCAGTGGGATACTTCATTGAGCCCACAGTCATAGTTGTCTCAANNTTCAGCAACGACAAATATGCAATGATACATGCATGCAGGATCCTCCGTTATTCTGCAGGCAATTTTTATATCAACGACAAGCCGACAGGAGCCATGGTGGGTCAGCAGCCTTTCGGCGGGGCAAGAGCTTCCGGCACAAACGACAAGGCCGGCAGCTACCTCAACCTCACACGCTGGGTTAGCCCCAGAACAATTAAGGAAACCCTCATTCCCCCAACGGATTTCAGGTATCCCTTTATGGATAAATGAGAAAAAAGTGTCTTTCCCTGTCGGATAGTCCGTCATATATTTGATTTCGTCATAGAAAATATTGACCTTCGTGGTCTCTTTAAAAAAGAGTGAGGTAAACGGTTATGGGTTGTGAGGAGCTAAACAGATCTCTTTTTATTTTAAATCCGAATGCAGGGGTTATCCCTGCCAAGCTTATTATTCCAAAATTGCTTGAGATCCGGAAAAACGAATTGTCATGCTTCAAGTCATTAAGCATCGATGAATCGGGTACGCATATTAAGCAATCATTCGATAAGTTCGACGTATTTATTGCTGCCGGCGGTGACGGAACAGTCAGGACAGTGGCCGCAGAGCTTGTGGGTAGCCAGAAGGTATTCGGCGTACTGCCGATGGGGTCGGGAAACGGTTTTGCAAAGGAATTTGGATTCAGGACCAATATATCTTCTCTTCTCTCAGATATTAAAAAAGCCGAAAGTGTCAAGATTGACGTGATAGAGCTTAACGACCAGGTCTGCCTCAACGTGGCAGGCGTCGGACTCGACAGCTTTGTCGCCCACTCCTTTGACAAAGCTAAGATACGCGGCTTATGGTCTTATATCTGGCAGACATTCATGAATTTCTTTCTGCTAAAACCTGTCCATATAACACTTCAGATAGAAGGAGAGGAACCGATAACCGAAGATCTTTTCGTTCTTTCGATAGCTAATACAAGACAATTTGGCAATAATGCATTTATAGCGCCTGAAGCTAAACCTAACGACGGGATCATCGACATTGTTCTTGTAAAGCCTTTCCCGAAAATTATTGCTCCTCTCTTCGTGTACCGTCTTTTCAGGGGAACAATGAAAAACTCAAAATATATCAGGTATATCAAAACCGATAAGCCTTTCACCATAAAAACAAATGAGACACGTTTCCATATCGACGGTGAGGCTATTGAATTTAAAGGCGATGTGGTGGTGAATATTAAAAAGGATGTTCTGAAGGTCTTAAAGACAAAACATTCAAAACGACCTGTACCCGTTTCTTCCTGAAAATAGTTTTTCATACCTTAAGCCGAATCTTTCAGGCTATGAAAAAGCTTCTCGTAATTCCATTCCTTTTTCTCATTCTTTCAGCTTTCGGGCAAGCCGGGGGAATAAGCATTATACCACAACCTGCAGAAATGCAACCGGGAACCGGTTCTTTCAGGCTTAGGGGAGGGACCACAATTTCGTACGATAACCCTTCAGGGAAACAGGTGGCGGAAATGCTTGCCTTGAAGCTTGACCTGGCGTCCGGATTCAAAATAAAAGTGAAAGAGGGAACCGGGGGTTCCATTCAGCTTAACATAAATAAGGAACTGGATTCGCGGCTTGGAACGGAAGGGTATAAACTTTCTGTCACTTCAAAAAATATTGTAATCTCTGCCAATCAGCCGGCCGGACTTTTTTACGCCATGCAGAGCCTCCTGCAGATTATGCCGCCGGAATGCAAGAGCGCTCCCGCAGTAAATATAACTGATTACCCTCGCTTCCCCTGGCGCGGCATCATGCTCGACGTGAGCCGCAATTTCTTTACAAAAGAGGAAGTAAAAAAATATATCGACGAGATCGCCGGATTCAAATTCAATATCTTCCACTGGCATCTTACCGACGATAACGGATGGAGAATTGAAATAAAATCACTGCCGAAGCTTACAGAGATCGGAGCCTGGCGCGTAGCCCGTTCCGGACATTTCGGCGATCGCGACAATCCCATGCCCGGTGAACCTGCTACAGTCGGTGGATTCTATACCCGGGAAGATATCAGGGAGATAGTTAAATATGCACAGGACAGGTTTATAACAATTGTTCCCGAGGTCGATGTTCCTGGCCATAGCATGGCTGCCATAGCTTCATACCCTGAACTCTGCTGCACTAAAAATCCTGATATAAAGGTAAACCCCGGTACTGCTTTCTCCGAATGGTATGGCGATGGTACGTTCAAAATGCTCGTTGATAACACTCTGAATCCGTCGGATGAGAAAGTATATGAATTCCTCGATAAGGTATTCACTGAGCTGGCTCAGCTTTTCCCCGGTCAGTATATTCATGCCGGCGGTGATGAGTGCTACAAGGGATACTGGGAAGCTGATCCCGGATGCCAGGCATTGATGAAAAAGCTTGGCATGACAAAGGTGGAGCAGCTTCAGGGTTATTTTGTGAATCGTGTTGAAAAAATACTTCAGTCGAAAGGAAAAAAGCTTATAGGCTGGGATGAGATCCTCGAAGCAGGCATCTCTCCAGATGCAACAGTCATGAGCTGGAGAGGCATTAAGGGTGGCATTGAGGCTGCAAAGCTAGGTCATTATGTCGTTATGACTCCAACATCCTTTACGTACCTCGACTACCAGCAGGGTGAAAAGACAATTGAACCTCCTCTTTATTCAGACCTGCGTCTCATGAAATGCTATAGCTTCGATCCGGTTCCTGAAGGTATAGATTCAAAATATATTCTCGGCGGGCAGGGTAACCTGTGGACAGAACAGATACCGGAGTTCCGCCATGCCGAATACATGACCTGGCCCAGGGGATGGGCCCTGGCTGAAGATTTCTGGACTCCGGTTGAAAAAAAGAACTGGGATGATTTTATTATAAGAGTGGAACGGCAATTTTTAAGGAATGATTATTCGGGGATCAACTATTCAAGAGCTATATTTGACCCGGTAATTTCTGCCGGTAAAACCGATGGCAAAACAATGGTGGAGATGAGCGCCGAAGCGCCAAGGCTCAAAATCTATTATACCATCGACGACCAGATGCCGGATGATCATTCACCCGAATACATAAAACCATTTGAAATTCCCGCCGGGGGACCGGTAACGCTGCGGGTCATTGCATACAGGGACGGCAAACCTGCCGGCCATCTTATCACAATTAGTCCCGATGATTTAAAAAAAAGATAATAACTGAAAAATGATATTTTTACTTTACTCTTAAAAAGATTGTCGTTCCTGTCAGATAACCCCCTTTCCTGTTTCCCCCAGGGGGGAAAAGCTTTCCCTGAAACTCCTTCCCCCGTGGGGGAAGGTCGGGTTGGGGGTTTGAACTTGATTTGATTTTATTCATAACTAGTTAATATATGAACTTCATCAACTTCACAAAAAAGGCAGCAACATTAAGTATTCTCCTGATCGCTTCACAATCATTGCCTCTTAAGTCCCAGGCTCTTTCCGAAATTGAAGCCAGACGCGTTACCCTGCCAAACGGCTGGTCGCTGACACCTGTAGGTAAAATGGTGCCAGTGGGTGATCTTCCCCTGAATATTGCAGTCTCGCCCGATAATAAGCTGGCAGCTGTTACAAACAACGGGGAGAGTGATCAGTCTTTAGAGCTTATAGATATTAAACGTGGGGTCGTTACAGATTCCGTTCCGATAAGGAAATCCTGGGTTGGCCTGGTCTTTTCCGATGACGGGAAATATCTGTACGCCTCAGGGGGAAATGATAACATGATAATCAGGTATGCCGTGAACAAGAATCATCTTTCTCCGGTGGATACTTTTAAACTTGGAAAGCCATGGCCGACAAAGATTTCGGTTGCAGGTATCGCAGTCGACGGGGTAAAGAAAAGGCTTTATGCCGTTACCACAGAGAACAATGCTCTTTATATTATTGATACCGAATCAAAGAAAGTCATATCGTCAACTCCGCTTGGAGGAGAAGGCTACACCTGTATCCTTTCACCCGATCGTAAAACTCTTTATATAACCTGCTGGGGCTGCGATAAGGTTGTTGTATTCAACACCGATTCACAGATGATGACCAGGAAAATTGCCGTCGGCGATAACCCGAATGACATGTGCATGACCAAAAACGGCCAGTTCCTGTTTGTTGCAAATGCAAACGATAACAGCGTCTCAGTGATCGACACGAGACAGATGAAGGTTGTTGAAACTCTTAATTCGGCTCTCTATCCTGATTCTCCCAGCGGATCGACAACAAACGGCGTTGCGTTGAGCACCGATGAAAAGACTCTTTACGTTGCCAATGCCGATAATAACTGCCTTGCCGTTTTTGATGTTTCTGTACCCGGTTCAAGCAAAGGCAAGGGATTCATCCCTGCAGGCTGGTACCCGACTTGTGTCAGAATTGCAAAGGATAATATTCTTGTCAGCAATGGGAAAGGACTCTCTTCCATGGCAAATCCGTACGGACCAAACCCTATGAGAAAAGGTTCGGAGGTTATCTACGAGCAGGGAGGAAGGGCTGTTAAGATAAAAGAACAGTATATAGGAGGACTTTTCACAGGTGCGCTTGGCATAATAAAAACTCCTGACGACAAACAGCTTGGTGTTTATTCGCAGGCAGTATATAAAAACACGCCCTACATAAAGGATAAAGAGCTGCTTTCTGACGGCATTGCAGGCAATCCCGTTCCTCAGAAAGTTGGTGATCCCTCTCCCATCAAACATGTCTTTTATATAATCAAGGAGAACAGGACTTACGACCAGGTTCTTGGCGACATGAAGGAGGGTAACGGCGATGCAAATCTTTGTTTGTTTGGTGAAAATGTAACTCCGAATGAGCATGCTCTTGCCAGGGAATTTGTCCTGCTTGATAATTTTTATGTAAATGGCGAAGTAAGCGCCGACGGTCACAACTGGTCTATGGGTGGCTATGCAACTGACTATCTTGAGAAGACCTGGCCAACAAACTATGGAGGACGTGGCGGATCATACTCCGCTGAAGGAAACAGGGAGATCGCAAACAATAAAAACGGGTTCCTCTGGGATATGTGCCAGAGAAATGGTGTCAGCTACCGTACTTACGGAGAGTTTATGGCTGATAACGGCAAACCCAATTTACCTGTTTTAAAAAATCACTATTGTCCATACTTCGCAACATGGAATCAGTCGATAAAAGATACAATAAGGTTCGGCGAGTGGAAGCGCGATTTTGATTCGCTCATGGCAATAAATGCTGTTCCGCAAATGAATACCATCAGGTTTATAAACGATCATACCATGGGGTTAAGCAGGGGAAGGCTCTCTCCATTAGCCCAGGTTGCCGACAATGATCTTGCAGTGGGAATGTTTGTCGATTACCTCAGCCATAGCTCAATCTGGGACAAAAGTCTTATCGTCATTGTTGAAGACGATGCACAGAACGGTCCGGATCATGTGGATGCCCATCGCAGCACGGCATATCTTGCCGGGGGTTATGTTAAAAAGGGATTTGTCGATCATACTGCTTATACTACTACCGGGCTTTTGCGAACCATGGAGCTTATCCTTGGGCTTCCGCCTATGACGCAATATGATGCAGCATCTATACCTCTCTGGAGAAGTCTTAATAATGTCCCTGATCATCCGGTATTCAACGTAAGGCCGAATATTATGGATCTTAATGAAAAGAATACGGCCGAAAACAGATGGCAGGAGATGAGCGAGAAGTTTGATTTTACAGCCGAGGATAAGGTTAATGACGCTCAGTTCAACGAAGTGATCTGGAAAGCCGTAAAGGGTATCGATTCTCCTTGTCCGCCGTCGGTAAGGGCAGCATTCCTGAAAACAGGTAGTGAAGTTGATGATAATTAAAAAGATTTAACCACAAAGGACACGAAGGATAACACAAAGGGACACAAAGGTTAATTTCTTAACAGATTACCCTCTGAGCGCCTTGGTGAAGCCCTTTGAGCTCCTTTGTGGTAAAATTTTATTTAAAAAAGGTGCAGACCATCGATCCGCACCTTAATTACATTGAACTTTATCGTATGAAGATCACGGATTTGTTTTTACTGAATCGGGTTTAGTCAATGAAAATGTAACAGGCACCATATAATAAACCGGAACCGGCTTGCCACCCTGTTTCCCCGGCGAAAAAACAGGTAACGAATTTACCACTCTTATCGCTTCCTCATCAAGCGATGGATCAACTCCCCTGAGAACGGTCGCTTCCTCCGCTTTCCCTTCTGAATTAACATCAAACCTGATAATTACTCTTCCCGAAATGTTATTTGTCTTTGCACTTTCCGGATAACGGATGTTATCTGTTATGTATTTAAGAAGTGCCGCATCGCCACCCGGGAACATCGGCATCTCTTCAACCACAACAAATGGCTCTTCAGGAATAGAAATTTTATCGGGAAGTGCAAATTTAATTGTAACTGAAGCTTCGAAAGGGTNNGTTCCGTCAGGATTCACGATATAACTGGCTGTTACTTTCCCGGAAACTCCTCTTGAAACTGCATCTTCAGGATATTTTATCTGCCAGCGCAGCCAGTCATTAAATGACTCATGTCCCTGCCCCTTGAAAGTCGGATAATCTTCAGGTCTTAATCTTGGATATGGAGGTTTAAGACCCATTCCGACTGCTTTCTTACCAATAGCCTGCACAGGAAGAGCAGGTCTGTTTTTTGTTGTAACCACTATAACGCCATTATCTCCCTTAGCTCCATATAATGCTGTTGCTGATTTATCTTTCAGAATGCTGATGGATTCGATCGCATTAGGATCAATTGATTGTAATGTTTTATTATCACGGGTTACACCGTCAATAATAATTAAAGTATGAGGATCGCCAATAAAATCCTTCCCGATTTTAAAAGAATATTTTGACGTATCCTGAGTTACTCCTTTTTCAATCCCATTGTTCTTTCCTTCCTTCAAAGCCTGGATTTGAGGCGGAATTTCAATAGTTGAAGATGCCGTTTGACTGGTTGGATTTATAGGCTGCGCCTGATAATGGTACTCCGGTGTTGCAAATGCATAGAAGACTATAGCAAAAATGGGCAGCACCAGCAGAACTTTGAATTTCCTGTAAGGTGAAGAGATTATTTTTTTCATCATGTCGAATCGCTTTTTGTTAAGTGAATAATTGAATGAATTCGTAAGGCTGATAACCGGTGATTCAAAGAGCTGGTTTATAAGTGCAGCCCTGTAGTTTGCCGGACTGGCAGTGCGCTGCAGCGCAGCCTGATCGGCAAGGTATTCGTGGTTCAGCCTGATAAAGCGGGTATAAATCCATGCAAACGGATTTACCCATTGGATCAAACGAAGAATCTCAACCAGAAGAAGATCGAACCAGTGTTTCTGCCGTACGTGCACGATTTCGTGGTTCATTATCTCCTGCGCCTCATTCTCGCTTACTGAAGGATTGATAAAAACATAATTGAAAAAGGAGAACGAGGCCGGGAACTGCGATGCCCTGATCAGCTTCGCCGGTCCCTGCTCGTTGATATCTGCTTTGCTTATAGTCTTAAATATGCTTCTGAAATGCCGCATTGCTCTGATCAGAAGAATGGTAATCCCTGACAGGTAGAGAAACAGCAGGATAAGCCGGTAGTCGAATGGCTTACCGGAAATATCCTGTTGCAGTATCGGGATGCCTGTTCCTGGCATATCTGCCTGGCTCATATCTGGGACGGGAATCTCAACCTGATAATGAAACGAGATCAGAGGAAAGATAATTGAGAAGAGGATTCCCGAAACCAGGTATATCCTCTTCAGCATAAAATACCTTTCATTCCGCAGAAAGAGGAAATAAACAATGGCAAATCCGGTGAGCCAGATTGCCGATTTCATAAGATAGGATGCGAATGCTTCCATTACTTTTTCTTTTTGTTTCGTTTCAGTTCTTTCCTGGTATCGTCAAGCAGCTCATCAAGCTCCTTGATTGAGAGATCCTTTTCCTTTGCAAAGAAGGATGCCATTGCCGGAAAAGAGTTGTTGAAATAGCCTTCCATCAATCCAAAGAGCTGGCTTTTCGAATATTCATTCTTTGATACCAGCGGATAATAGATGTGAATGTTGCTGTAGGCTTTATGATCCACGAAACCTTTCTTTTCAAGAACCCTTACTACTGTTGAGATAGTATTTCTCGCCGGTTTGGGATCTTCGAATTTTTCGCGTATATCTTTCACCAGCCCCTCTTTCATATCCCAGAGGATCTGCATTACCTGTTCTTCTGCTTTTGTTAATTGCATAGTATTAGAGTTTTTACTGTTGTTTATTCTTCCGGTCGCCGATCGCCGGTAACCGCTATTATCAATCCCTATACAAAGCTATGACTATTTTTATAGTCGCGCAAATATTTTTGAATATATTTGACTATATTTATAGTCATTGTTGATGCTAAGTTGATTTTATGAGGGTTTAAGCGTCCCCGCAATTTATGTTATTCTGTCGTTTTATGTTATTTAACCACAAAAAGCACGAAGATTTTCATTAAGGAACTCGAAGGGTTATATCATTATTCCTTAGTGTTCTTTGTGTTACCCTTTGTGCCCTTGGTGGTTAAAAAGAATTTTTTTCTTATTTTGCATCCTTAACAATTCCCCCCTGATGATGAAAAAATTTATCAACCTCTCCGTTCTTATCGTTCTTTCTCTTCTAATAAGCTGCAATACTTCAACTGCCAGAAAAGAGGCCCGTGCTAAGGAAAAGACCCTTTTATCGGCTTCCAGGATAGAAAAGAACGGCTGGATATATGTTCACCTTGAAGGTACTCCGTCTGCAATCGGATATCAGCATGGTTATCTTCTTGCAGGTGAAATAGCCGATCTGCGCAATGCATTGTCATTGTTGAACGAAAAACAGACGGGGAAAAACTGGGATTTCTACCGCGACGAGTCATTAAAAATGTTCTGGAAAAATGTTCCGGACGAGTACCGGAATGAAATCGATGGCATTGTTGCCGGAGTCAATGCTAAGCTCGGAAAAGTAACTGTCGACAGAAAAGACATTGTCGCCATGAACTCAATCCTGGAGACATCGTGGTACTACGTTCCATGGCTGAAAAAGAATAGCAGTCCCAATCCTCCGGGCCATTGCAGCGCATTCGCAGCAACCGGCTCCTGGACAAAAGACGGGAAAATAGTAATGGCTCACAACAGCTGGGTCGATTTTGTATTTGGTGAAAGATGGAATATCATTTTCGATGTCTTCCCTGAAAAGGGAAATCGTTTTATCATGGATGGCCTCCCCGGATTTATTCATAGCGGTGACGATTTCAGCATAAACAGCGCAGGACTGATCGTGACTGAAACAACCATTTCCAGCTTCAGCGGATTTGATCCGGCCGGGGTTGCTGAATTTGTAAGAGCAAGAAAAGCCGTTCAGTATGCCTCTTCAATAGCCGGATGGATGGATATTATGAAGGAGAAGAACAATGGAGGATATGCAAACGACTGGCTGATCGGCGACAATAAAACAGGTGAAATAGGAAGGCTGGAGCTGGGACTGAAGCATAAAATATCTGAAATAACAAAGGACGGCTATCTTGTTGGGGCTAATTTCCCGGTTTATAAGGATGTAATAAGGGATGAAACCAAATTTGATACAACCGATATGAGCAGCTCGCCGAATGCAAGAAAGGCCAGATGGGAGCAGCTGATGAAAGAAAATAAGGGGAAGATCGATGTGGATGCTGCAATGCGTTTCATGGGCGACCATTATGATACCTGGCGTAAGCAGGATAAGGCAAGCTCACTGTCGCTCTGCGGCCATAACGACGAAGATGAGAGAGGATGTCCTTCCTTTGACTGGAAGCCTTTTTATCCGGATGGCGCAATACAGGCAAAAGCAACTGACGGCACCCTGGCGTCTGAGATGAAGCTGTGGGCAATAATGGGTCGTCCGTGCGGAGAGCCTTTCATTGCAGCTAAATTCCTCGGGGCGCACCCGGAATTCATCTGGCAGAAAAACTTTCTTCGGGATATGCCTGGAGAGAAATGGGCTCTCTTCAGTAAAGACATGAAATAGGTTAATAGATTTTATTATTTGGGGGGCATAAAGAAAGTCCTTCTTCGCTACATCCTTCGCTGTAGCTACGGATGTCAAAGAAAGCAATGGAGGGGTGTTGTGGGGCGTGCTGGAATCGAACCAGCGACCTCTTGCCTGTCAAGCAAGCGCTCTGAACCAACTGAGCTAACGTCCCTTTAAGCTACAAAAATAGTTTATTTGCGGATTTCAGCAATAAGCTCTTTCCCGACAGTTTTGAATTTTTCAGGTTCAGACGGAATAGCCAGGTATATTTGCGTTCCTGGTTCAAGTCCGGCTTTGACAATAATATTCTTTTCGTTCATGTCGCCAAGCACGACAATCTGTTTGGTGTGATTCTTTTTGAATACAAAAGGAATGCTGTCTTCTCCGGTCTGAACACATTCAGTTGGAATATATACTGCATTACTAAATGATTTTAGTAATATCTTATTCCATGTTGTCATCTCAGGCCTCAGCACATTGTCTGTTCCATCAATTTTGACCTGCACTTCAAACATCTTGGCGTCTGAGTTCGGTAGTACTTCACCAATGTTAGCAACGGTGAAAACCTTACCGGTGAGCGATTTCCCGGGAATGGCATCAATTGAAATATCGACTTTCTGTCCCACAATTACCCTGTTTACCTCAATTTCACTGACGTATAATTTTGATATCATCGATGTGAGGTCCGGGAGTGTTGCCACAATGCGGTCAAACGCGTTTATTGAAGAGCCGGATTTTCTTTTTACTCCGCCAAAATCTGTTTTATAAATTACGATGCCCGGTGACGGAGCTGTTATTGTGAATTTTGTTAAAAAATCCTGCAGGTTTTTTACAAGTGTTACTTCATTGTTGTATTGCAGCTTCTGCTGCTTGATGTCTGCCAGTGCCTGGGCTTTTCTTAAACTATAACCCTTTATCAGCTGTTCAAGGTTTCTTTTTGCCTGGTCGAGGCTTATAGCAGCTTGTCGTATTGTAGCGGGGGGTTCATATTTTGACTGGTCAAGGGTAATCTGGGCCTCTTCGACCACATATCTTTGGTTCTTTATGTCATCCCTGAGGCCGGATAAAGTAACTGCAGTATCCAGGGTTTTCATTTCAAGGCTTCTCTGGTAGTTCTCGAGGTTTGTCAGTTCATCCTTCAGCGTATTATCATAGGTTGTTTTGTCGAGCTGGGCAATATAATCGCCTTTCTTAACCATTGTACCCTCAGGAACTATATCCAGGATCTTGAAATCTGCTGCTCTCATGTTCCCGCCACGGCCCATTCCGCCTCCGCCACGATTACCCTGACCCTGATCGGAAGTCCTGGCAATCTCAGGACCTTTAACATCAAGAGATTTTTCAGCCATAAGCGAACCTGAATTTGCTACGGTCACTTCAAACAGGCCTTTGCTTACTTCAACATAAGTGCTTACCTTATCCTTCTTTGATATCAGCTTGTTGAAGACGATCAGGCCTATAATAAAGACCGCCGCAACAATTCCGGTAATAATTAAAGTTCGTTTCATATTACACAGACTATTTTATAATCTATTTACGCTTAATAGACCATTTCAGGAAGATTTTATTCCGAAACACTCCGCTAAAATGATCCCTGCTGCAAAAATATATTCCGATAGCCGGATTTTTTACCGGCAAATTATTCTATGAAAAATCAAATCCGGAAATATAGGCAGGGGCATCATAAAACCTGTCTTTCTCCTCCTGGGTCATATTGATGAATTTGGTATAAACCAGTCCGGGCTTGGCGTTTAGCATCCTGTTAAGCGCTCCCATTCTTACAACTGTCCGCATTTTATCGAAGAGGTTGCTCCTGTCGTCAAGCCATGTAAGCCCGGTATGAAACTCTTCTGCGGCACATGCCGACTCAAAAAGATTTCCAAGTTCTTTTTCCTTTCCTTTTTTGCAGTAAATAGCATCAAAAACCAGGTAATGAAACTCTCCGGGACGGAAAAGCCGTCTGAAATACGGGACTCCCGGCAGGACTTTCATCATTATCCATCCCCATATTCCGGGCATATCATAAACTTTATATGCTGAAGGAATGGTGCATACCCCGGCTATGATCTCACTTCCTTCCCTCAGAACATAGTACTTGTCACCGAAAAAAGCATTTTCCGGAGTATACAATGAATAGTCTTTGTAATATTCATCCAGAAGCTCTTTCATTACCGGCTTTTCCTGGTCCGAAAGCCTGGATACCCGGGGATCAGCCTTTGGCGAAAAGCGGCTGAAGGCAACTGTAAGAAAAGATCTTATATATTCATAGCCCGCCTGGTTAACAAGGTTCTTTGATCTTTCATTCATGCTTTCAAGAAAAGCATACATAATGTGCTTGTTTTCCTCAAAAACATCAGGAAGCTCAAGTATATGAGGCCTGCTGAATATTTCCAGGGTCCGCTGCTTGAATGAATAGTCGGATTCAGGTTTGATGATAGCTTTTTCCCGCTTTCTCCAGTTTATGTTTGTCTGGTATGTGGACTGGAAGGCCAGGTATCTGATATATGTTGAAGGATATCGAAGTGCGCCTTNNCCGCCATAGGCTTTTATCCTTGGGGCAATATTCTGAAGGGAAAACCTCAATCCCCCTTCTGATCCCTGGACAGCATGATTAAGGATGCCGAGAATATCCTCATTTGCATGGTCGGTGACCCTTACCTCGAGACCCTTTATGTTAAGAATTGTTTTTTCAATCATCCGGCGCGATCAATTGGTGGTTTTTTTATCGAGGCTTCCAAAAACTCTCTGGAGTGAAGCGGTCACCCGTGCATTCACATCCTTCCTTATCTTAAGCTCTTCGCCTTCGACTTTTGAGAACATGCCGGCAAGTGCTTTATTTGTCAGGTAATCATCAAGATCAGTATTTACCGGTTTCAGGTTTGCTATTTTCCCTGCTAACGAATTGGCCAGCGTATTCCATTTTGAAGTAAGTGCCGACCAGGATTCCTTTGTGGAGATATTCCCGATCAGCTTCTTTTCTGTTGAAGCCTGGATTTTCGGCTTGTATAAATTATACAGGTCCGTGTATGTGGTGTTTTTCAGATATTGGGTAGCGGCATTATCGGCTCCGTTGAGTATATTAAAAGCATCTTTTATCGACATTTGGGTTATGCTGTTTACAAATATGGGGGCAACATCCTTTGCAGCATCTTCAGCAGCCCTGTTAATACTCAGGATTGCATTCTGAACAAGCTGGTCGCCTCCGGGAATTTTCGAAATGTTGTCAACTATTGTTTTTGCCTCATCGGGAAGAAGAATTTTGATTGCTGCATCACCAAAATATCCGTTTTCGGCAGCCAGCTTTGTGGCAGCATTTTTTGCTCCCAGCGTAAGTGCCTCCTTAAGTCCGCTGATCACTTCGCTTTCGGTAAGCGGCAGTGTGCCGGCCGACTGGAGAACGGTCATCATCTCAGCGCATCCTGCCAGGACCAACATAACCATAATTAATATTATTGCTCTTGGTTTCATATATTTTGTTTTAGAAATACTCCGCAAGATACAAATAAAAGGAGTGTTATAAGAAATGAGCCGGCACAAAGAGAGCCGGCATTTGAGAGGCCNNACGGTTGCATCGTCGGTAAATCCCGGAAGATAATCCTGCCTGTAGGCATTCTTAATAATTTCAGCATTGAATACCTGGGGTGTCTGAATTATTTTTATATTCAGCCTGTTTACGGGTTCGCTTCCGGTTTCAGTCACCATTCTCATCGATTCAGTCGGTGAGATTACAGGTATTGCATTCCCAAGCTTTTCCGCCATCTGAAAACAGCGTTTAATAGTATCTATGCTTACAAATGGACGTACTCCGTCGTGTATAGCTACAAGTCCCGGAGTGTCAACAAAATTTAAACCGTTCCTGACGGAATAAAAGCGCGCTTTACCTCCTTTGACGATCGTATGCGGAATGTCAAATGAATATTTTTTCTGCAGCTCTGCCCAGAACCGGAGCTGGTTTTCCGGAAGGACAGTTATCAACTCAATCGATTCATCGAATGCCTTGAACCGTTCAAGAGTGCGCATCAGGACGGGCTTCCCTGCAAGTTCGAGATACTGCTTCGGGGTTTCGGATCCCATTCGCTTGCCGTGACCTCCGGCGAC
>PMIG01000166.1:21951-24961 GCA_003157055.1 Bacteroidales bacterium
CAGTTGCTCTTCTGAAATATTGTCTCTCTTCATCATTTCATAATCCGGGAATATCAGCCCTATAAGCTTATTATCTTCAGCAATGACCAACGATTCAGCGATATAATCCATGTTGTTAATAATCGCTTCAATCTCATCAGGAAAGATATTCTTTCCTGACGGCCCCAGGATCATAGTTTTGCTTCTCCCTTTAATGAAAATATTCCCTTCTTTATCAATAATGCCAAGATCTCCGGTGTGCATCCAGCCTTTATCATCAATTATGTCTTTTGTGGCCTTTTCGTTTTTGTAATAGCCCAACATAACATTCTCTCCCCTGAGAATTATCTCCCCAAGTTCTTTCTGTGGATCAGAAGAATCGATTGTAACCTCCAGAGAATCAACTGAGCGTCCTGAAGCACCAAGCTTTGTAGTATCCCATGAGGCATAGCTGATCAGAGGGCCACATTCTGTCATACCATAACCAACAGAAAACCTTAATCCGATTTTTTTGAAAAATTTCTCAGCTTCCGGATTAAAGGCGGCACCACCAATGACGATCTCCTTGAATCTTCCGCCGAATGTCTCGGTAAGTGTTTTGCATATCTTATTGTACAATAATCTTTTTATAACGGGAATTACGAGCAATATTTTCATGAGAGGCTTGCTGATGACCGGCAGAAGCTGTTTTTTGTAGATTTTTTCAATTACAAGAGGAACGGAAAGTATAAGCCTTGGCCTGATCTCCTTGAATGCCTGTATCAGAATCTGGGGAGATGGTGTTTTTGTCAGTATGGTAATTTGACAGCCTAAAGTTAATGGGAAAAGGAATTCAAATGCACATCCGTAGGTGTGTGCAAGTGGTAAAAATGATACCACAGGATCGCCTGGTTTAAGAGGCATATTATTCTGTGCATACCTGACGTTGGCAGCAAGACTGTTATGAGATAGCATGACCCCCTTCGAGAAGCCGGTTGTACCTCCTGTATAACTAATGACAGCCAGCTTGTCATTAGAGATGTCTGAAAATTTAATGTCTTCTTTCTTTATTTCAGGATATGCCTTTGCAAACGTCTCTTCAAGACTTTCAAATGCTGACTTGACTATTGGATTCCCGGCAGAAATCATCGAAAAATCCTCGAGCGAAATAACTCCCGCTACTTCAGGAATCTTTCCCCTGTCAAGCGATTCAAATATCTTGTCGTCGATGAATAATATCTTCGAATCAGAATGATTNNGCAATTTCCTTGTAGGTGTATCCCTTTTCCTTGTAGTTCGACAAAGCTTCTATGTCCCAGTTTTGTCTTATACTCTGTTCGATATAACCGATTAAGCGTTCGCTGATCATAGATTGCAGTTTTGATTTATACTGACAAAGTTACAATTTGGAAAACAAATAGGATATGGCACAAATACCATTTTTTAGCATCATGTAATTTTAAGATGCTTTTAAACAAAAAACATTACAAGAATTGCAATTACCGATAGGATATTGACTACGGTAAAAAAATAGTTATAGCTCTCTCTGTTCTTACTGAATCGTCCGAGCTTGCGTGCAAATATCCCTATGTTCGGAACAAAGAGCACTATAAGGAAAGCAAAAAATTCTATGCCGTAAAAGACATTCTCGAGTCCGTTCTTGACAAGAATTGACAGATATACGACAATGAGAAGAACGAGCAGGTAGAAAAGATANNTATTAAGTTCCGGATCATTTTTCAATTTCAGTCCATATCAGTGAGCTAGCCCCCAGAACAGCTGCATTCTGTGTACTCAGCTGTGATTCGAGGAGTTTCACTTTCCCCTTGTAAATACTCAAAAGGTTCTCTTCCATATACTCTTTTGCAGGCTCAAAAATAAGATCCTTGGCAAGAGCAAGCCCGCCGAAAAGAAATATGGCCTCAGGGTCGGTGTGGGCCACAACATCGGCAAGCTTGAAGCCAAGCATTTGCCCGGTATGTTTAAACGCCCTTAGTGCGAGAGGATCGCCCCTTTTTGCTGCATCATGTATTATCTCGGCATCGAGTTCGTCGAAACTGTATTTCCTTAATTCGCTAGGCTGAATGGAGTCGGCCATTATTTTAAGAAGAGACCGTTTAAGACCTGTTGCTGAGACATATGTTTCCAGACACCCTTTCCGTCCGCATCCGCAATCACGATTTGATGGTCCGGGCCTGATGGCTGTGTGCCCTATCTCGCCTGCAAATCCGTCGTGTCCATAAACAAGCTTCCCGTCTATCACAAAGCCGCTGCCCAAACCTGTGCCAAGGGTTATAACAACGAAGTTCTTCATTCCCTTGGCGCCGCCGAAAATCATCTCACCTACAGCAGCAGCATTGGCGTCGTTTGTTACAATGACGGGGAGATCAGTGTGATTATGAAATATATCTGCAAGAGGAACAATTCCTTTCCATGGCAAACCGGCAGCATATTCAATTGTGCCTTTATTAATATTCCCCATGGGGGCCCCTATGCCAAAGCCTTTAAGCTCGCATCCGTTACCGATCTTTTTCCCGGCAATCATTATCTTTTCATACAGGGCTGCAACAAAAACTTCTATTTCGTCATACTGCCCCGTCTTTATCCTGTCTTCAGCAAGTATGTTCCCTTGCCTGTCAACAAAGCCAAATACTGTATTTGTACCGCCAAGATCAATACCTACCGCCAGTTCCTTTTTAGCCATCCTTTTGCGAAAAATCTTTTAGATATGTAAATATACCATTTACTAATTAAATCGAAAGAGAAGGGTGCTAATTATCAGTTCTCAGCCTGCGGTATACTCATTCCCGATTTTTCTTGCCCTTATTGGCTTATCAGGATCTATCCCAAGTGCCATTCCGGTTTCGACGAGGATATTCCACCCGGCAGCCAACTGTACATATTCAGCATACTCTCCGCCATCGGGAATGATAATATTCGGGAATATTGTGTTTTGTGATGAAACGGAAATAATGCTGATCCCGACACCTTTGACCAGGCATTCGCTGAATTTTTCCTGTTCTTCGACAAAGGGCTCGATCCAGATCAGAAC
>PMIG01000386.1 GCA_003157055.1 Bacteroidales bacterium
AAGGACATTATTAGTCCCCATACGAGTGGAACTGAAAGTAGCAGAGTCAGTGACGAGGGTTGTAATGTCAGCTTCTTTCTGACCATTGCAATGAGAGCAAGGAAAAGAACATACAAAGACCATATGATCTCATTTGCAACAAACAAATAGAGAATCAGGGAAATCAGCAAAAATGCGAATAATAAGCTCTTGCTTATCTCGGACTTATTCAGAATCAGCTTTCCTGTCTTGACCTTTTCCATATAGCGTTTCAGGGTTCAAATTTAATTCCCATTTCTTTCGGGAAACAAACTATATCTCCAAACTTCTTCCATCCAACATCATTAGTTCCATCTATCGGGTCGAAAACATCATAATCATGCTTCTTTATCATTTCGATAACTTCCCTGGATGATGATCCGTTCTCTTTTAAAAGGTAGTCCGATAATTCTGAAAGAAGAATAGGTCTGAATTCTTTCAGTACTCTGCAGGCTCCCTTTATTACAAGATATTCGGATCCTTCAACATCAATTTTAATAAAGCCCGGGATTAATGCTTTACTAAATATGAGCTCATCAATTGTTGAGCTCATAACTTCTTCTGTTTCATATGGTTCATTTATAACCGAAGGGTGTTTCATCGAGCCAAGGGTTGAAAACTCCTCCTTGTTCTTGATTGTTTTAATAGTCAAAATTCCTGCTTTATCAGATGCAACACCTTCAAAGACTTCGACTTTCTCAATAACATTATTTGCTTTTATATTAAGCTTAAGAAGCCTAATCGCATTATTTATCGGTTCTATTGAAAGGACTTTGCGATTGCTGTTAATTCTTTTTGCAAACATTACTGTATAGAAGCCAATATTTGCGCCAATATCAATAACATCCCTTTCAGCGTTCAAATATTTCTTACAAAAGTCGACAAGCTCCGCTTCATAGTTTCTTTCAGTCATCAGACGAAAAAAGATATCGCTATGAGCATCCATTGAAAACTCTCCCTGAAATTCCTGAACTTTCAGAATAGGTTCCGATTGAAACAATTCAGCCATATTCCCGACTATCTTTCTTTGTGACTGATTTTTCCTGTTAAGGAAATACCGTCTCATCAAAATAATTGGGTAAAAAAAGATTTTAATGATAGAATGCTTACCAGTCAAACGCCGCAAATAATTCAGATTCATATTGATGTCGAATATGTTTAATAGTAGACTTTAACTTTTAAAATATTGACGGATATCCAGCAATTTGAAATTAGCATTTAAAGATGCAATTGGAACAAATATCGCNNGTTATCGCAAGGTAAATTAATATGAAACATATCAATGATTTTATATTGAAATTAATCCGGCTGCCAAAATTGGTAAAAAGGAAAATTGTGATACCTGCAAATAGAAGGCTGCAGATTATTATGCTATAGTCTGAAAATTTAAGAAGATCTTTAAAGCTGATATTTTTCAGTTTATGATAATACCTAATAAGAAATATTGATCCTGAACCTGTTGAAAGAGCATATGAGATTACCACTCCATAATCCTGTACTGTCTTACCAAGAATAAAGCCAAGGATAGCGATAAGAAACAACACTATGCCGCTCATATACAATACCCCGTTCAATTTACCTTCCCCAAGTGAATTAAAATATGCCGGAGCGCATAATATGTTGATTAACATACCCAAGTCCAAAATATAAGCACAATTTACAAATATGGGTTCAACATTTCCTATCCATATTCTTGACAAATGCGGAGTAAATAAAATTATCGCAGTAAAAAGGGGAAAAGCGACAAAAACTAAAAATGAGAAACTTGTATTATATACATTTCTTATCTCTGAAATTTTTATCTGTACGAAATGAGATACTATAGGAATGGTTACCTGGCACATGCCTGCGATGATTTGCCGTAATTGTGTGATAAACTTACTGGCCATCTCATAATATCCCAATGTGATGTTCCCGCTAAAACGGCTAAGAAGTATTTTGGTTAAAGGATCAGCCAGCATCTGGAATATGGAGACTATTTGCATTTTATAGCCATAGTTCAGAAGTATTTTGAATAGCTTCCGATCCCAGTTCCACCTGAAAAAATTGAAATTGAAACAAGTTTTGTTTAAGAAATAGTAAGAAATTACTACAGAGACTAATGCCTGAATGACCTGAGCTACTGCCAATCCAATCAATCCGAAATGAGGAATGAATATTATTGCAAGAATAAGATAAAGAACTGAAGTAAATGAATATGTGAAATTTCTGATGTAATTTCTCTGAAATCCTTCCAATGCTGATGTTAAAGCGCCCGAAAATGAACTGATAAATAAACCTAAAAGTGAAATTGGAAGTACCACCATCGCCGTTCGGACATAATGCGGATCGATCAGCCTCCCAATAAAGAGATGAGCAGAAAGATATATCAGCAAAGCGATGAACATGAAAATAACTATAATGGACAGAATTGATGTAAAGAGCAATCTGCTTAATTCTGCTAATTCACCTCTGGCATTATACTCAGCGATATATTTTACAATTGCTGACTGAAAACCAAAATTTGATAATCCTGAGATTGATGATAGAGCAATTATAAGGGACCAGATACCAAGCACTTCAACTCCAAGTGTGGATATTAGTATCCTGTAAATTAAAAAATACGCAAGCCCTACAATTATTACCTGAATTGCAGAGGAGATTACATTTATTGCGATTATTCTATTACCCGGTCTTTCTTCCAATCTATTTGTTTTTCAGATATATAATCGCATGGTTGCAATAGTTACGGATTCTTTCTGAACCATTCCACAGCCTCCTCCAGTCCTTCTCTTACATTAACGGTAGGTGAATAATGCAGAAGCCTGCATGCTTTCTCAATTGATGCAAGTGAATGTGGTATATCCCCTGCTCTTTCAGGACCGTAAAGCGGCTCAATTTCCTCGATTTTCGCGTCAAATCGTCCTGCTATTTCGCGGATGGAATAAAAGAGTTCCTTAAGTGTCGTCCTCTCTCCATGAGCAACATTATATACCTGGTT
>PMIG01000326.1 GCA_003157055.1 Bacteroidales bacterium
ATCCGGCATTCCTTCGATAAGACTGTTTTTCATTATCCTGAGAACATCGGCATGCCAGAAAAGAGTTACGCCATCGCTCTTCCTGGAATTTCTCTGCAATTCAAGAAGCTGTTTGACCAGAGAATAAATGTTTGTCTGCCGCAGCGGGTAACCCATTGTTATATTGACATCCGGAATTTCAGGAGGAAGGCTTGTAAGAACTGGCATCAAAAGATTCTCATCCGAAAGCACCACTGCAGTCTCATGTGCATTTTCCGGTGTAAGGCCCGGAATTTTTCTGATCAGCTCCGGGATAAGCTTTATCTGAGCAACATCCGACGACGTTTCAATTATATTGCGCTGTGCCCTGCCCGGTTCCTCCGAAAGGAAAGTGTCATACGCCCAGTCACGCGGCATATCATTTCCCAGAACAGAAATATTATCCCTTAAAAAATATCCCGCTGAGTTAAACTGTCCGGCTTTCAGGTAAGAGTTGTCATAATCCCAGTAAAAACGGGCTCTCCCCTCCTTCCTAAGCCCTTTCATCAGTGTCTTTTCACATTCGTTAAGCGCATTGAACCCGACAAAATGAAACATTTTCCACTTCCGGGCTGAAGCACCATGCCAGGTGTGATTTTCAACAACATCCCTGAAGATCATTCCTTCATATGCTATGTTCTTTTCAAGCAGATTATTCCTGAACCCCGAATAAAGTTCATTTAGAATAGACCATATGCCGATGAATTTGGTCTTCTCCTCAGTTATCCTGCCTGGATTATAATTGGTCCAGAATCGCTTTATTATCTCAGTTTGCTCATCAGTCAATCCGCCGAACTGCTGATCTATCTCTTTCAGATCGCTTACATTCCTGAATAGTTTTGAAGGATCTGCAAGGTATTTGTCAATATCGTCAAAATCATTCAGGAGCATGTCGCCCCAGTAATAAAACTCATCGAAGCTTTCGGCATTATTCTTCAATGACCGGTAAATCCTGTATAATTCAAAGAGAAGTATCTCATTCTCAGCAGGCCGCAGCTTTGAAAATGTCCGGAAAAGATCGCTGATAGTTATGACCGAAGGCGACCATATAGGTTTTTTGAGCTCTGCTGCAAGATATTTCAAGAAGAAGAGACCCGCCCTCCTGTTCGGAAAAACAATGCACTGCTCTGATGTCCGATCTCCGGATTCAGAATAAAGTGATTTTGCTATGCGTTCGAGAAAGTATTCCATGTTAGTCTTGAAGTCTTGCAGTCTTGCATTTTAAAATTAATTAAAATCAGGTCATGAGTTAAAAAGTCTTCCCTGCCAGGTGTCAAGCTCTTCCATGCGCTTCTCTATCAGCTTCATGATCTGATCCGTTCTTCTTTTCTCAAATCCGGGACTGGCGAGGAAGCGTGGCGGAGCTTCGCCAGTAAATCGTTCGACAACTATTGAAGGATTTAACCGCTCAAGGAATTCGATGAAGAAACCAAGATACTCATCCCACGTAAAAAGCTGAAAATCTTCAGGTTTCTCGCGGTACTCCTTTTCCATTGCCGTTCCCTTTATAATCTGAAGCTGGTGAAATTTTACAGTCGACAGCGGAAGACGTGAGATAATAGCCGTTTCAGCGAGCATCTCTTCCCTTGATTCACCCGGAAGTCCCAGGATGAAGTGGGCACCGGTATTGATCCCCAGTGCAGCAGTCGCTCTGACTATTTTTTCAGCTTCCTCAAATGTATGTCCCCTGTTTATCCTCTCAAGCGTTTTCTCGTAGCACGACTCAATGCCATATTCCAGTGCAACGTAGTATCTTCCGGATAGCACCTTGAAATATTGAAGCTTTTCATCGTCGATGCAGTCAGGACGGGTGCCGATTACCAATCCGATTACGCCAGGGTATGAGAGAGCCTCTTCGTATAATTTCTTCAGGGTTCCAAGCGGAGCATATGTATTTGAATATGCCTGGAAATAGGCAAGATATTTGTCAGCCCGGCGATATCTGTTCTTATGAAAACTTATCCCCTCTTCAATTTGCTGTGTTACTGACTTTTCAGGCTTGCAATATGAAGGGTTAAATGCATCATTATTGCAGTATGTGCATCCCCCAAGTCCTTTTGACCCATCGCGGTTGGGGCAGGTAAAGCCGGCATCAATTGAAAGCTTCTGGACCCTGCTCCCATACAATCTCCTGAAATAATCGGGATAGGCATTAAACCGGCGTTCATGCCCCCAGGGAAAAACAGAATTACTGATCATGGCAGGTTCCATCAGACTTTAACTATTTTGTTCTTTTCAACATACCAGATGAAGGCATCAATGGCCTTATATCCCATGTGGCCCATCAGGTCGCGATACTCTTCCACCTGCCTGAAATAGTGTTCCTTTTCCTCTCCGAATTTAAAATCGATAATGACAGCTTTTCCGTCAACCAGAATGATCCTGTCAGGTCTTCGCGTATTACCTGATGGCATTAGAATCTCAGCCTCCTTCATGACTTTTATTCCGGGCCTGAACCAATCCGACACTGGCGACGCTGACAACAGTGAATTCATTCTTCCGATAAGAGCTTGTGAATCTGCGTCACTGATCTTGCCTTCCATTACAAGGTTTTGGACACCTGTTGCAACATCATTTATGCTGTCAATCTTTTCAAATACCTCATGCATCAGCTTACCGTAGTTTATCTTCTGCCTCACCTCCTCGCTTCCCGAAGAAAAATAGTTTTCGCCATGGAGCTTAAGCTTCAGCGAACCAGGCCTGCGGCAAACAATATATTCAGTCGAAACGATTTCACTGTTGCTTTCTTCCCTGACAAGCTTTTCAGGTATTGAACCAAGTTCAAATACCTTTTTCTCAGCATTATATTTACCTGAAAGCGCAAATCCCTTTTCACCCGCGGGATTCTGATCAGTTGCCATAGCCTCTTTAATGAGCTTTGCGATACCATTATAAGTGCCAGACTTGTTCGGAACAAATCCGTATAGTGCATCGACGGCTCTTGTCATTGCAACATAAAGCAGATTGACATTGTCCAGACAAGCTGAATAATTCTCTTCCATGTAATCGGCAGCAAAGACGGTATCAAGGAGCTTATCGCTGTACCTCAGCGGAACAATGCCAAGTTCGTTAAAAGGTTCTCTGTCAGGCTTAACCCAGATAATCGGCTGCTTTGTGGGTTCATGGTCAGTATGCCACGAAAGGAATGGTGCGATGACTACTGGGAATTCAAGTCCCTTCGATTTATGTATCGTAAAAACTTTTGCAGCATCCTGGTTGGCAGGAAGTACGACAGACTTTGACTTGCCGGAGATCTCCCACCATTCAAGGAACGAGCTGAAATCGTTGCTCTTGCTGCCGGCAAAATTCAGCACAATATCCTGAAATGAGTTAAGGTATGCTACGTTCCAAGAGTAACTGCCGGTTCCAAAAAATGAAATTATATTTTCCGTAGCTTCAAACAGAGGCATCTTACTGGCTTTCTCAAGAAATATCTCAAATCCATCCGGCAGACCGGTTTCAGAACCGCCCGTCAACATGTCACGAAAGAGAGGAACTGATTCCGAATCAATGGCGCCTTTGGCAAGATGGTAAAACCTTACCATTTCAGCCCTGCTGATCATATCATCAGGCTCATCGAGCACTTTCAGAACCGAAATAATAAAGGTAATTGCATGTGAATTCGAAAGCGTCAATGAATCATTTGATACTATATTATAATTATACTTACCCGAAGCTTCGCTCCCATATTCTATCATTTTCTCAAGAACTGCCGCACCCTCCTTAGCCGTTCTAACAAGTATCCCGATATCAGAGGCTCGGTATCCCTTGTCCTGCAGAGACTCAATTATTCCCGGTATCCTGTTCAGTACGATATCTTTCCATTTCTTAGGAACCTCCGGTAAGCTGTCATCTGATGATGTCGCCTCATTATTCTTCTCATCATCAATAAATTCGAGTCTGACATAGCCTCCTGATTCTTCCGCAGGACCGTCCTGAACAGCTTCTGAATAAAGCTTGCTGAATTTAATGGCACCGGGACTTTCAGAGTATGCGCGATCGATAATCTGAGGGATCACGGTGAAGAGGGAATTATTGAACCTGATAATATCTGAGCGGCTTCTCCAGTTCCTTGAAAGGGGCTCGCTAAGGAATCTTTTATTGTCAACGAGCTCTTCCTTCATCTCTGCAAGGATATGCCAGTCGCTGTTCCTGAAGCGGTAAATTGACTGTTTGATATCGCCTACAACCAGGTTATCATTTCCCTCCCCCATGCTGTTAAGGATCAGCGGGTAGAAATTGTTCCACTGGAGAATGGAGGTATCCTGGAACTCATCTATCATAAAATTCTCATACCTGTTGCCGATCTTCTCGTAAATGAACGGAGCCTGGTCGCCCTTCGTTATCAGGCTCAGCAGCTCTCCTGCATCAGATATCAGGAAGCTGTTCTCAGACGTTGCAACGTCATGCACCTTGCGAAGAACATCTGAAAGGATCCCAAGGGCATAGATATTTGAAAGAATGGTAATTGAGCTTTTATATCTGATGCTGTTTTTATCAATATATCCGAGAATGCTTCTTATTATCTTTTCAAAACCGCCATCAAGTGCGCTTTGAAGCTGAGGGTTCATTTTCCCCGATGACCATTTCGGAGTATCGCTTTCAACCTTGCTTACATAACTATTGGGCTCGATCGCTTTACCCNNGCCAGGTTTCTGATGAAGCCCGGGATCCCGCTGCTTTTATAATAGAACATGTCATCGTTAAGTCCGAAGTCGCCGAATATTCTCAGAGCTTCCTTTCCTAGACCCTCCAGATCTGTTTCATAGGCCTGCTTTACTGATTTCAGCTTGTCGACATAACCAAGCAGATATTCCTTATCGCTCAGGTGTGATACTTCATCAGCGGAAAGGATCATGAATTTTTCCCTGAAAAGCTCTTCTGAAAGCTTTAGAATTGCCCTTTTCAGATTCCAGCTCTTTTCCTC
>PMIG01000137.1 GCA_003157055.1 Bacteroidales bacterium
AAACTCTTTAGCTTCATCCCATTTTTTATCGAGCCCGGCTTCGAAACCGAAAGCTTCACAGACAAAAAATGCTGTCGCAAGGGGCAATATCGTAGCAGAGAATATTGATGCAATGAAGAGCCCGAAGGCGAATACCTGAGAAGCAAGGTTGCCTGCCAGAGGTCGAAGAGAAAGAGCCGCATCCTTCGCGGCATTTATCTCAATGTGGTTAGGGTATAATGTCGAAGCGCAAGCCACCATAATAAAGAATGCTACTACTACGGTTATTACACAGCCTACAACTATATCGGTCAGAGTGTAATTATAGTTCTTCATTTTAAGCCCTTTCTCGATAACCGACGACTGCATATAGAATTGCATCCAGGGTGCTATTGTTGTACCTACAAGCCCGATCACCATTGCCATGCTTTTGGTACTGATCTCCATTTTCGGGTGAATCAGCGACAAACCAATAGTATGCCAGTCAGGTTTCCCCATAATTGCAGAAACGACATAAGTAAGCAGCGATACGCTGAAAATAAGGAAGATTCTTTCAGCGGTTTTATATGTTCCTTTTACAACGAGTAACCAGACCAGGACGCCGACAATCGGTACGGAGATATATTTACTCACGCCGAATACCTCCATACTGCCTGCAACACCAGCGAATTCAGTAGTGGTATTCCCGATCCCCGAAAAAAGCAGCCCGATAAATATCAGGAAGGTAATTTTAATCCCGGCATTCTCCCGGATCAGGTCAGCAAGACCCTTACCGGTAACGATACCCATCCTTGCATTCATCTCCTGAATCACGACAAGAACAACGAATGAAGGAATGAGTGTCCATATCAATCCATAGCCATACTGAGCCCCCGCAAGTGAATATGTGGTTATCCCTCCGGCGTCATTGTCAACGCTGCCGGTAATGATTCCCGGGCCCAGGATCAAAAGGAAAACAGCAAGTTTCCTGAATATGCTTTTCCTGTCTAATTTTTCACCTGCCATGATTCCCGGTTATTTTCTTCTCTTCTTTGTCCTTCTTTCACTTATAAGGTCCTCGACAACGTCATCGACCACAACCATTCCCTGGAGCAGATCATCCTGGTTAATGACTGGTACTGCAAGCAGGTTGTATTTGGAAACTATTTCAGCTATGGCTGTAGTTTTCTGGTTATCATATAATGAAACAGGTTCCGACTTCATTATCTGGTCTATGGTAATTTCAGGATCAGCAACAACAAGATCCCGGAGGTTGAAAGTGCCAATAAGTTTATCGTCCGGCTCTGTAACAAAAAGTGTATAAAGTTCAGCTGATTCCGGTTTTTTCAGTCTGAGTTCTTTCAGCACTTCCTGAACTGTTCTGGTTGCAGTGAAGGAAAGGTAATCTGTGGTCATAATACTTCCTACCAGGTCGTCGTCATATTCGAGCAGCTCCCTTACCTCTTTTGACGATTCGGCCTCCATCTCTTTAAGCAGCAGTTCAGCCTTATCGTCTTCCAGTTCATCAAGAATGTCGGCCACCTCATCGGCAGGCATTTTCTCAAAAACATCTGCAACTTTGTTAACAGGCAGGCTCTCTACGATATGTATCTGGGCATGGGTTTCAAGTTCTTCGAGTACATCGGCAGCTTTCTCCTCATCGAGAGCAGAGAATACCGAGGCACTTGATTTCTTGCCAAGATCCTCCAGAATGTCTGCAAGGTCTGAAGGATGAAGTGTCTGAAGCTTAGCGTAGCTTTTTGAAAGCCTGATATTCAGGTTGGAAAAGTCGATTGCCTGAACATCGTCCCATAGAATATATTTAGTAGGAATATTTATTTTAAAGAGCGACAATAATCTTTTAATCGGTGCAGATATTCCAACCCTGCGGAGGAGACCGTCAATTCCGATATCAACGGCAACGGCATATGTACCGGCAGGAAGAGTAGCCAACCTTACGTCATTTACACGCACCAGTTTGCGGCCATTAAGGTCGACAATCTGCTTATCAAGAATATTTTCTCCCAGAAGAAGGCCATTATTGACCTCATCGGAACCAAGTTCAATCAGTCCTGAACATGAAACATTTATAGCTTCCCTTGCTTTCACTACCCTGAAAGAATTGAAGGAATAGAATTTTGTTTCCTTGCCGATTTTAAGCCTGACTCCAGTAACCAGCTGCTGGTTAGGATCATTCAGCCCTGACGGAACAGCACTGACAAGCAAATCCTTAATAGTGCCAATAGCATCTCCATCGGCTCCAAATGCTTCTTTGCCAATTATTCCGCTTAAATAAAAAGTTGTGAGTGATGTCATAGTCACCTCCGCTCTATTCTGATACAGGAGGAAGTGACCAGTAAAACCGGTTGCCCTTCTATACCAGGGTTTAGAAAATAATATTCGCCGGGTCGTCGTCCATTTTAATTTCAAAAGTTGATTTCGTTCGTAAAAGTATTGTTCACATCCGGACTTTCCAAAAAATCTAAAATGTTTTTTCAAATTTTTATTCTTCAGAATGCTTTAAATTCACCTTTCCAACTTCTACTTTTACCATGCAGAATATTTTACCATTCAAAACAATTTAATTCATTTTAATATTATGAACATCAAACCGGCAACTTTTATCCTGGCACTACTTTGCTGCTTATCGTCTGAAGGGCAGCAGAAAAACAATTCCGTGAATGAAATAGTTTTTAATCTTACGGCACTGTCATTGCCAGATGATGCCCGGGTCTTTATCTGTGGAAATGTTCCTCAGCTTGCTGACTGGGATCCCTCAGTCGTAACTATGACCTTTACGGGTAACCATACCTGGTCAAAAACAATCCGGACCAACATACAGTATTCTTTGGAATATAAATATACACTTGGATCCTGGCTAAAAGAGGGAGCCGGTGCTGAAGGGAAACCTTTATCAAACTTCATTATTAAAGTT
>PMIG01000184.1 GCA_003157055.1 Bacteroidales bacterium
GGGGTGCTCCTGGATCAATGAAGATAACTGCCAAAGAAGGAAAGGAAGCTCCTATTGATATTAGCGGTGAATGGAAATACCAGGTTTCGGCTGAACTCACAAATAACAAATTTTACATTTTCGACATGACAAAAAATGAGTATGCCGGAATAAAGAAGCCAATGGCAATGGGACCCAATTCACCATCTACGCTCTTCAACGGTATGATAAACCCGATTGTGAATTACAGGATCAAGGGTGCAATCTGGTACCAGGGTGAAGCAAATGTTGGTCGTGCTGACCAGTATGCAAAGATCTTCCCTCTGATGATTCAGAACTGGAGAGATTCCTGGAAAGAGAAGGATTTCCCTTTCTATTTTGTACAGATTGCACCTTATGTTTATTCGGGTGTCGATTCCAGTGAGTCAGTCCTGCTGCGCGAAGCACAGGCAAAATCGCTTGCCACACCGAATACCGGAATGGTTGTTACACTTGACATTGCAACTGTTATGAATATTCATCCTCCCTTTAAGATGGAGGTAGGTAATCGGCTAGCTGCACTGGCTCTCAACAATGATTATGGAATTAAAACACCATGTGCCGGACCGGTTTATAAATCGATGGTAGCAGACGGCAAAATAATTAAGGTGAATTTTGACAACACAGGGTCAGCCCTGGTATCAAAAAAGGATTTAATTCCTGAGTTCGAAATTGCAGGAAAAGATGGAGCATTTGTATGTGCAGTTGCAAAGATTGTTAAAAATGAAGTCTGGGTATCTTCACCCAAAGTGCAGGAACCTGCTTTTGTAAGATACTGCTGGAGAAACGGAGCTGTTGGTACGCTTTTCAACAATGATGGTTTACCAGCATCAGAATTCTCGGCAGGAAAATGACAAGTCATTCATAAATAAGAATTTATTATTTTTAGAAGATATAAATATTTACAGAAATGAAACAAATCAGGTTCTTATCATTAACCCTTCTTGCAGCAACTGTTATTCTTAATGGCTGCAACCAGGGAGCAAAAAATAAATCAATGGTTCAAAAGGAATTAATTGGCACTTATAAAGGTAAGGAAGTATATCAGATGACCCTTACAAACAAGGCAGGCAATGTGATTAGACTTACCAACTTCGGAGCAAGGATTACATGGATTGAAATTCCCGACAAAAACGGTACCAGGGAGAATGTCGCTTTTGGCTTTGATACTTTTGACGGCATGATTAAGGGCGATCCGTACTTCGGAGCAGTGGTCGGAAGGTATGCCAACAGGATAGCTAAAGGAAAATTCTCACTCGACGGTGTCGGTTATTCTCTTGCTCTTAATAACGGGCCCAATTCGTTGCACGGCGGACCCGGGGGATGGCACAGTGTGGTTTGGGAATCGGAGATTATTAAAAAGGCAGAATTTCCGACAGTTAAGTTCACCTACAAGAGCCCGGACATGGAGGAAGGGTACCCGGGAAATATGAATATNNATAACAAACCACGCTTATTTTAACCTTCATGGAGCTGGTAATGGCAATATTCTTGACCATCAGCTGGTTATTAAGGCATCGGGTTTTGTTCCCATCGATTCGACTTTAATACCGACAGGAGAAATACGACCGGTGGCTGGAACCCCGTTCGATTTTACCACTCCTCATACCATTGGAGAAAGAATAGCTGAAAACTATGATCAGCTTATTTATGGCAAAGGATATGATCATACATTTGTACTTGATAATAAAGAGGAAGTCGATGCTTCTGTATATGAACCGGTAAGCGGTCGTCTGATGGAAGTCATTACAGATCAGCCGGGTGTTCAGTTCTATTGTGGCAATTTTCTCGACGGAAGCAAGATAGGACACGGAGGGAAGCCTTACATCTACAGGTCAGGTCTCTGTCTCGAAACAGGACACTATCCTGATAGTCCCAACCATCCTGATTTTCCGTCGACGGTATTGAATCCGGGTGAGACTTTTAAGTCACAGACTATTTACAGGTTCTCTGTTAAATAATTAACATACATTCCCTGACAATCATTTAATTCACTATTAATTACGATCAGAATGGCAGAAAAAATTTCAATGAGAGAAAAAGTCGGCTTCAGTCTGGGTGACGGCGCTGCAAATTTTATCTTTCAGACAATGATGCTGCTACAGCTCAGCTTCTATACCGATTCGTTCGGTATTTCGGCCGGTGCAGCAGCCCTTCTCTTTCTTGTGGCAAGGCTGTGGGGAGCAGTTGCTGACCCTCTGATGGGTGTCATCGCTGACCGTACAGATACCCGCTGGGGAAAGTTCCGTCCATGGATCCTCTGGACAGCTATCCCTTTCGGGATAATAGGTTTTCTGGCATTTACCACTCCACACTTTGGTGCATCGGGCAAAATAATATATGCCTATATAACTTATATCCTGCTGCTTACAGTTTATTCTGCTAATAATATTCCCTATTCGGCGCTCAGCGGTGTGATTACCGGGGATATGGTGCAGCGAACAAGTCTTTCATCGGTGAGATTCATTGTCGTTACTCTGGCAACTATTGCAATACAGGGTTTTGCCCTTCCAATGGTCAACCATTTCGGCCATGGAAACAGCGCCAAAGGATACCAGGTTACTATGGGTATCTTTTGTATACTGGCTGTTCTGTTCTTCATAATAACATTCCTTTCAACTAAGGAAAGAATAAAACCAGATCCAAAGCAAAAAACTTCGCTTAAGCAGGATATTTCAGACCTTCTGAAAAACAAACCATGGGTAATAATGTTCCTGGTGTTTGTATTCATGTTCATTTTCCTTGCCATCAGGAATGGGATACTTCTCTATTTCTTCAAATACTACCTCGACAAAGAGAGTATGATAACTTTCCTGGGAGGACTGAATAAAGGACTCTTTGGCCTGCTCGGCAAGATCAGTATGGTTGGTGCAAATGCCGACATTGCCGGCAACACATTCAGTATCATAAATATATTCAGCCAGCTGGCTGCGATTCTTGGGATTATATTATCAAAGAATCTGGCTGCTCGTTTTGGCAAAAGAGATGTATTTAAGGGTGCTTTGATTATGGCCACTGTTGTAACAGTTTTGTTTTTCTTCATTGGTCCGAAGGCAATCGGGCTGACTCTTGTATTGCAGATTATCTTCAATTTCATCTGGGGTGTCTCAATGCCTCTGCCATGGGCAATGATGGCTGATGTTGCCGATTTTTCAGAATGGAAAAACAACCGAAGAGCGACAGCCATTGTATTCGCGGGTATTATGATTGGACTGAAGGTCGGTCTTGCTGTCGGAGGTGCAATTTCAGGTGCTCTTCTAAGCTTATACGGGTATGTAGCAAATGCCGTTCAGACACCACATACAATTTCTGGCATACGTCTTATAACCAGCATTTATCCTGCAGTTTTCATGGGCATCGGAATAATAGTTCTGATGTTTTATAGCATAAATAAGAAAACTGAGTTTCAGATGCAGGATGAGCTTGATGAACGCCGCAAATCATATACCAACTAGTAACCAGGAAAAAGTAACCAGCAACATCAATTATATACTATGGCTAAAAAAGGTATAAGTAAGAATTCAGGGCAGGCATTAAAAAATGCCCCATATAAGAATCCGAAACTTCCGGTTTCGATAAGAGTGAAGGATCTGCTGTCAAGAATGACCATTGACGAAAAAGTTACGCAGTTAATGGGATTATGGAACGGGGGAATTGAGGATTTTAATGATGAATTCCTCAATGATCCAGGGAAGATGAAAATCACTTTCGGCAAAAGTGCGAACTCAGTACATCCGGCTTTCTGGCCTCTGAAGGAAACTGTTGATCAGCGTAACAAGATNNCAACTGCATTTCCGCAGGCTATTGGACTTGCTTGCTCCTGGGACACGGAGCTCTTTGAAAAAGTATACTCGACGGTTGCCTTGGAGATGCGTTCAAGGGGCACCCATCATGCACTGACCCCGGTGATAGATGTCTGTCGCGACCCCAGATGGGGCAGGGTTGAAGAGACATACGGAGAGGACCCCTATCTTAATGGCATGCTTGCCTGTGCGGCAGTTAAAGGCCTTCAGGGATCATCTGATGGCAGAATTGCTCCTGATCATGTCGCTGCTACACTCAAGCATTTTACCGGTCATGGCCAGTCTGAAGGAGGACAGAACCAGGGGCCGGCTAATTATTCGCTGAGAGTGCTCCGCGATTACCATATGCCGCCCTTTAAAATGTGCATTGACAAAGTGAAACCGGCCAGCGTAATGCCTTCATATAACGAAGTCGACGGAGTGCCATCACATGCCAATAAATGGCTTCTTAAGGATGTACTCAGGAAAGAGTGGAAATATAAGGGGATGATCGTATCAGATTATTATGGTGTTGATCAGCTCTTTAATAAGCATTGTGTCGCTGAAGATATGAAGGAAGCTGCGGAAATCGGTTTCAACAGCGGAGTTCAGTATGAATTTCCTCAGGCTAATTATTACAAATTTCTTCCTGAGCTAATAAAGGAGGGCAAAGTAAAACTTGACGACATTAATACAGCAGTATCCCAGGTGCTTGAACTTAAATTCAGGCTAAGCCTCTTTGAAAATCCGTATGTTGATCTTGAAAGAGCAGTGATGATAAGTAAGGATCCTGCTTCGGAAGAGCTTGCCCTTAAGGCTGCTCACGAATCAATAGTTCTTCTGAAAAATGACAAATTGTTACCATTGAAAAAGAATAAATACAGGAAGATTGCCGTGATCGGGCCCTGTGCAAAAGATGTCTTTTTCGGCGGTTATGCAGGAGAACCATATCATAAGGTGAGCCTGTTTGACGGAATAAAAAGCAAGGTTGGATCCAATACTGAAGTCTTATTTGCCCAGGGCTGTAAGCTGACAACCAATGCCACTATTCCATTCTTTAACTGGAAGCTCGACGAAATAAAATTCCCATCACCAGAAGAGAACAGGGAGTTGATAAAACAGGCTATCAGCGTTGCAAAAAAGGCTGATCTGGTTATCCTCGCCATAGGTGAAAATGAACACCTTTGTCGCGAGGCATGGGCAAAAACACATATTGGCGACAATATGACTCTTGATCTATTCGGCCAGCAGGATGAACTTGTTAAGGCAATCGTCGCCCTTGGGAAGCCGGTCGTAGTTTATCTTATGAACGGCAGACCTCTTTCAATAAATTATATTGAGCAAAATGTTCCTGCCATCATAGAAGGATGGTATATGGGTCAGGCGACGGGCGAAGCTGCTGCTGATATTATTTTCGGCAATGTCAATCCATCCGGGAAGCTGACTATAACAGTTCCAAAATCAGCCGGACAACTGCCCATGTATTATAATTTCAAACCAAGTGCCCAGATAAATGAGTATTTATCAATGGATAACCGGCCGTTATATTATTTCGGATACGGATTGAGCTATACAAAGTTCCGGTTTGCCAACCTTCGCCTTGACAAAGGAAAGATCAGGCTTAATGGTTCTTTGAAGGTGAAGGTCGAAGTTACCAATACGGGTAAAACTGAAGGCGATGAAATAGTTCAACTATACATACGCGATAAGGTCAGTTCCGTCACGCGTCCCGTAAAAGAGCTCAGAGGATTCAGGCGTATCNNTAGCATTTCATGATATCAACATGAAATTTGTTGTGGAGCCCGGCGATTTCGAGGTAATGGTAGGAAATTCCTCCAGGGACGAGGACCTGCTGAAGACTACCCTTACGGTAAACTGATCTTAGTCCTTATTTTTTGATCAGGCGATAAACCTTCA
>PMIG01000176.1 GCA_003157055.1 Bacteroidales bacterium
GGCGGTGATCATGATAATAAACATTGCCTTGACGGTACTTTTTGCCGGACGCAGAATTCCAAAGAGAATTAAAACGGAGAAAAAAAGCAGGAACAATTCTGACGGGTTCTTCAGTACAACTATAAGAATGGCGACCATAAAGCCCAGGAGAATCTTTGTCCGGGGATCAAGCCGATGCATGAAGGTTTCCTTATCCAGATATTTCATCGTTGATGGTCCTGCCTTTGTGCATAGTTATTTTGCGCCCCGCCAGAGAAGCGGCACGTTCGTTATGGGTTGAAAAGACAACCGTTCCTCCACGGTCGGTATAGTCATAAAGAAGAGCAATAAGTTTATGCCATGTTTTATTGTCTAGCCCTGTTGTCGGTTCATCAAGAATGATGATTTCTGGTTCCATCGCCATAATGGAGATTACAGCTAGGATTTGTCGTTGTCCCCGCGAGATGGTCTGCGGATGGTTTAGCCTTTTGGCTTTCAGACCGGCGATTTCCAGATATCGTTCCACATCTGTTTTCTTGCCCAGGCAACCTGGACCGAAGGCAATTTCTTTTTCCACTGTGGCAGCGAAAAGTTGTTCATCGGGGTTCTGAAAAAGGAAACCTACGCGGCCCACCAGATGTTCCAATGCCGGTTTATGAATATTTAAAATCGTGATTTCTCCTTGATTGGGTTGCAAGAGTCCGCTCATAATCTTCAAAAGCGTTGTCTTCCCGGAGCCGTTATCGCCACAGAATGCAACAATTTCCCCTTTTCCGATCATGATATCAATGTTGTCTAAAACATTTATTTTCCGGTCATAGCCGAAGCAGACTTGCTGCATGGAGATTACTGATGATGACGACAGCACTGCTGCTTCTCTAGTCGGCAGGACGGTTTTTGCCGATGCAGTATTTTCTGCGATCTTCCCATCCTCCATATTAATAACCCTATCCATCAGAGGGAGATAATCTTCATACTGATGCTCGACCAAAATAACTGTTTTGCCCTTATCCTTAAGTCCCTTGATAATTTTGAAAAAATCTTTTCGACCCTCGCCATCCAAATCTGTTGTTGGTTCATCAAAGAGGAAAACATTGGGTTGCATTGCATAGATGGAACTGACGGCCAGGCGTTGTTTGTACCCTCCGGAAAGCTTGAATGTTTCCTTGCATCGCATATCCCATAAACCCATGAAATGCAGGGCTTCATTCCGGCGGCTAATGATCTCTTCTCTAGGTAGGCACAGATTTTCACAGCCAAAAGCCACATCATCTTCCACCCGCATCATAAAAATTTGACTTTCCGGGTTTTGAAATACTGTTCCTACTGTACGGGCGATTTCGCGCAGTGGTTTTTCCAACGGTGTGAAGCCATTCAACCTGACCGAGCCGCAAGATGAGCCGGCAAAGACATGGGGAATAAGACCGTTCAGACAATAAAGAAGGGTCGTTTTGCCTGATCCTGAGGCGCCACGGATCAAAACAGCTTCGCCAGGTTCGATCCGCAGGTTGATATCCTGCAAGGTCGGATCATCCGCGCCTGGATAGGTATAACTGAAGGAGTCCACAGTAATCATATCAAGTAAATCTCACCGGTATTATTAAAGTCTTGTGCACCATATTTATTCAATTCAATTAAAATTTCACTTCCAGCCCGCCAAACCATGATCTGCCGGGCGCTAAGTAGGATGAAAAATAAGTTTCGTTAGTAATATTATCGACAGAAAAAGATATCGTGGCGAATTTGGTAATTTTATATGAGACCTTTGCGTCTGCTGTTAAAAAAGGATCATAGGACCCAAATACATTATTCACTGTATCTGTGTTGGTATCTGTCGAGTAGCGCTTGCTTATATATCTGCCTGTAAGAGAAGCGGAAAACGGTCCTACTTCGCACTCCGCTCCTGCATTAATCATTGTATCCGGCATAAAGGTTAATCGTTTATCTACTGATGCAGGATTTGCACTGTTTTCTTTTATCCTGGCATCCGTGTAAGTGTAATTTGCAAATAGCCTTACATATTTATCAAAGCGCTGCTCGATTTCCAACACGACTCCTTTGCTTTCAGCTTTACCCGCATTCATGTATTTATACTGTCCTGTGGAAACTGTTGTGTTATAAATAAGGTCCTTCATATAGTTTTCAAAATACGTGGCACTGAACTTTGCGCCCCTCCAGAGTCCTTGGGTAATTTCCGCATCCCATGACTGCACTGTTTCAGGTTTCAAATCAGGATTGCCATTATAGGTGTTGGAACCCGACACATAAGTAGTGAAGAGTTCATAAACCGTAGGTCCTCTGAATGATTGCCCGGCAGACGTTCTAAGTGTGGTATTGTCAAAAGGCTTATATACAACCGCGAGTTTAGGATTGAATGAGGAATCGCTTCTGGAGTCATAAGTAGTGGCAAAAGCCCCAGTGCCGAACTGATTGGCGTAACCATCGTAAGTTTCCCACCAGTCCTCCCTGAACCCGATGTAGGCGGTAAGCTTATTCAGAATCAATATCTCATCCTGGGCAAAGACAGCGTATGTCTTGTCCTTGCCGCCATAATTATTCGTAAGTGTGGTTGTGGAGGTCTCATCCCCCCATTCACTCAGGCTTGATTTTTCCGTGTTTGCCACGGCTGTTTTAAATGACCCTCCAAGGGTAAGGATATTTCTGGTGAAAATGGGCAGTGTGACTTGAAGGTCAGTATTATAATTTTGATTAGGGGTGCTGGAAACCGTGCCGCCGGAGCCTCCCGCTATTAAGGTGCCTGCTTGAGTATACCAGTTTTTTACTTCATCATTAAGACCGAAGGAAAGCTTTGCCTTTGCAATTCCGATCTCGGTTTCAAAATTCACGTTGTATTGATTTACCTCTTTTGCGCCAGACCCGGTATACGAAACAAACGTGCTTTGATTGACGCCGGTGTAAGAATAGACAGGATTACCCGATGCGTCCTGCAAGTAGGTATGTGGATCATCATAATTATACTTATAGCGGACCCTTGCAAATGATGCATTTATTTTCGAAACATTTGAAAAATCATACTGCGCCTTGATACCGATGTTTTCGTCCCACCAGGTGTTGTCTCCCTTATCTCCGATCAGGTAGCGAAGTTTTCCTGTTGTATCCGTGGTATATGACCAGCCTGTAATACCAGCAGTGGGCTGTGTCGACACAACATTAAGGTATTTCGAGAAGCCGTTTGTCGACTTATACCCATAGTCAAAGAGAAGACTGAATTTGTCGGCGAGTTTGTCGCCGTAAGACACATAATATTTTTGAAGATCATCCAAGCTTTGTCCTCTGTTCCAGCTTGAGCCGTAACCGCTTTCTAAAGTGAATTCTCTCTTTTCCGGCATCTTTGTTATTATATTTACTACACCACCCATGGCATTGCCGCCGTAGAGACTGGAAAAGGGACCCTGAACAACTTCTATTTTTTCTATGTTTTCCGTCGATAATCCCGTGAAGCTGACTGAACCGTCATAACCATTATTCAGCGTTACGCCATCCTTTAAAATCAACGTCCTCTTCTGATCGGGAATGCCGTGCAGTAAAATCGACGATTGAGTATCCGTTAAAGACTGCCGCCTGTTAAACACTCCCGGCAGTGTATCTAACGCTTCGTCAACTGTCTTTATATTCCTTGTTTCCATTTCCTTTTCCGTCACCACATTCACGATTCCCGGTGCCGTCTCCACGTCTTTTTCCGTCCTTGTTGCAGTAACGACAACCTCTTTCATTCTTATTACATTCTTCTCTTCGGTGTTGGTTGGGCTTTTTTCTTCCACTTTTGTTACATTTTTATCTTCAGTGTTGGTCGTGTCCTTTTCTTCCGCAAAAGAAGTTAAAGAAAATACAATTAAAAATAATACAATTAAATACCTTTTCCGCATTCGTTTCCCTCCTGTTGTTTACATCCCACCTCCTTTATGTTATAAATCATAGTGGAAGGGTGATGTTATTTGTGTTGTTACCCTTCTTTTGAGGCAGGGGTTCCTGGCCAAAGGTAATACCCTGCCTCTTTATTTTTTTTATGTTTCTTTAATTCCATAATTAATAATGTTTTNNCCTCTATCTTCTGCAACTTTCCATCTGTATCGATTAAAAGCTTTAGCAATACTTTTCCTTCTTTCCCTAGTCTCCTAGCCAATGTCGGATAAACAGGTATTTCCTGGTGGATGAATGCTGGAGATCCATTATCTCCGAATTTGGATTCGACAACGCCTGTTTGAATATTTCCTTTAGAAGTGCCAGAGAGGTTTTCTTGATAAATACCATGATCACCAACGCTTTTTTCAGGCAAGACCGTCGTGTTCTGGTTTTGAGTTGCGAAAGGCTTTTCGTCCGGCAAGGTTTTCTCAGCAATAATTATTTCGCTATTCTTCTGAACACTGGTTTCTTGTGGTATGTCTTTGTGTACTGGCTTTAAGGCCATTGTCTTAATATTATCTTTGAGGACTATAGCGTCAGGTTTACTTAACTTGGCCGCGCTCATCTTTCGACTATCTGTTGAAAATTCAGATGGATTATAAAAACGAATTTGAATTGTTTGGGGTTGATGCATTACTTTCGTAGCGGGTATCATCAGAAAGATGAGAATGAGTCCCAAATGAATTGTCAATGAGATAAATATTGCTATAGGCTGTGCATTCAGAACAGACGAATAAGGAGAAGAAATGGTTGCTTTATTCATTGTCTGTTTGTTCTACCTTTAGTAAATTGAATAAAAATTATTTTATAAATCAATGCCGTCCAGAAGGGTTTCCTAGATCTAATTCTTGGGGAAATTGGCAAAAGGGACCCCCTGGACAGCATTATTTAGTGCTATGATAACAATAATCGTAATATTGCTAACTAGCAGTAACACGAATATATAAAACATATTACGAAATAGTCAAGGAATATTTAGCAGAATATATTGTTAATTTGGTATTCAATAAAGGACTTTGGAATTTCACCCGCACCTTTATATCCAAAGTCTTTGATGCTTATAAATGAATCGATTCTAATAATTATGGGAAGAAGTACTTACCGAGTTTACTTAGTTTCAGTAATTGGCAGTTGTCATAATTGATGATTACAGACCGAAGGATAATAGAAAGAAACAATTTGGAACTTTCCTTTAGCTTTAGATACGCCGAGCATGCACTCGTCTCCTTAGCGGATTAGAAAGTTGAAGAATATATTATATAACGCCCTTTGATTATCAGGGTAAATAGTTTCCCTTGGTAGCCATCATGAATCCCGTGTGTTTCACGTTCTTGATGGACTTTAATTTCTGATATAGTTCTTCTATCTCCTTCGATTTACCCTTGGTTACAATAATTTCAAAACAATTATGATGATCTAGATGAATATGCTGTGTGGAGAGAATACAGGCATGATAATCATGCTGGACATCTAATACTTTGGTGACCAGTTCGCGTGTATGGTGATCATAAACGAGCGTTATCGCACCGGTTACCTCCTTATTTTCCGTCCATTCTTTTTTGACCAGTTCTTCCCGGATTAAATCGCGGATAGCTTCGGATCGGTTTGTATATTTTTGCCTTTTGATATGACGATCAAATTTATTTAAAAGGTCGTCTTCCAGCGAAACACCAAAACGAACTAATTCTGACATATATTTCCTCCCGTTGATTTATTGTTGCAAAAATATAATAAGAATACGATAAAGGTCAAGGGAATAGTGTTTATTGCGGATTGAAAGAAAGCATGTCCATGAAAAATCTTAAATAATCAGTTTCAGAAAGGCATCCACATTTTTCTTGAGTGGAAAAAGAAACTCTCAGTCCTTGCGTATTTCTACCCGTTATTAATGATCTGTTCCGGTGGTTGAAATTGGTGATTTGCAATTGAGACAGCGTAAAAAAGTGATTTGAGCAACAAGCCATGGACAGGCGAAGGTTACACAACCTTCTTCTTTAAAACGAAAAGGGCAGCTAAAAGAAACAGACTTCTCCAGAAGCCGGTGATTCATTCTCCAACTAAATGTAAAGATTTTAATCCTCACAAAATTGTAAATCAAGAAAATTATGCTAACAGAAAAATTATGCCCACCCAGGTTTGCGGTTATTAATATGTAACAACTGTTTAAAAACCTATGTGATTGCTGGACGCCAAAAAAGTGCTTCGCATTCCGGCGTCTAATCGTCCGCTCCGGGACGCTTCACGCCTTCAATTGCTCACACCTATTTGGCTGAATCACATATAAATAATTGTTCCACATTAATGACTAATCAGCCCACCCTGATAATTTTTAATATAACCTTATTTTATGTATCAATGAAGCATTGAAAAAATAAGTTGAATTTTGTTAAAAATAATGTATAGTATTTTTAACAAAATATATCTGATAATAAGTATGCAAAGTATTGATAATAAATTAATATCTATGATTTATGGACGCGGTAGGGGTTTTGTATTTACGCCAAATTTATTTTCCTCTCTTGGCAATCCCCAAGCCATCGGTATGGCACTTATCCGGCTTTGCCGTAAAGGCACAATACGCCGTTTGGCACGTGGCCTTTACGATTACCCTCGCATAAACGATCAACTTGGGCTTCTGTCTCCTTCTATAGATGATGTAGCTCACGCTTTGAAAGGTCGGGATGCTACACGTATGCAACCTTCCGGTGCATACGCTGCCAATCTTCTTGGACTTTCTGATCAGGTTCCCATGAAGGTCGTATTTCTTACGGATGGCCCATCAAAACATATTAAGTTGGACAAACAGGAAATCATCCTTAAGCGTACAACCCCTCGTAATATGGCCACTGCCGGACGAATTAGTGGCCTTGTGACACAAGCTTTAAGGCATCTTGGCCAAAGGCTTATAGATCAATCTGTTATTCAGAATCTCAAGAAAAAAATTAGTGACGATGACAAAAGACAGCTTATAAAAGACCTTCAATATGCTCCCGCTTGGATCGCTGATATCATGCGGAACATTGCCAAGCCTAACGGTGATTGAATAGTGAATACTTTCATCAAAAAATCTAATGACGAGATGCGCCTCTACTTCGAACAGGCACAGTCACGGCTTCGTTTATCGCCGGCAAGCATCGAAAAAGATTTTTGGGTTTGCTGGACATTATGGAAACTGTTTTCTCTCCCGGAATGGGGCAGCCAATTGGTTTTCAAAGGCGGTACGTCTCTATCCAAAGGCTGGGGTTTGATTGAGCGTTTTTCCGAAGATATTGATATCGTGATCAATCGTGATTTCTTGGGTTTTGGTGGAGACAAAAGTCCTGAAAAGGAGCCAAGTAAGAAAAAGCGAAGAAAGCGTCTTGAGGGGCTTAAAGAAGCGTGCCGCTCACGTATACATGCGGAGCTAAAGCCTATGCTCGAACAATGCTTCCTTGATGCAATGCCTGCTGATAAAAAATGGTCTCTGAATATTGCAACACTGGAAGAAGATCCAGACGAGCAAACGTTGCTATTTGAATATCCGGGAACTTTGAGCGGCAGCTCACCCTACTTGCATCCCCGAGTGAAGATTGAGCTGGGGGCTAGATCAGACACGTGGCCCAATGAATCCCCACTTATTAAAGCGTATCTTGCAGATGCGTTTCCTGCCATTCTTGCCTTTGACAAATTTCCCGTCATGGCGGTTGCCCCAGAGAGAACCTTTTGGGAAAAAGCTATGCTTTTACATGAAGAAACTTTCCGCCCTGTTTCGAAACACAGAAAAGCGCGTCTTGCACGGCACTACTATGACCTATGGTGTCTCATCAAAAAAGGCATTGCTAAACGAGCCATACAGAATCCCGACCTGTTCACTGGTATCGCCGAACATCGTGCCGTATTTTTCAATCAAAATTGGATGGATTATAATACTCTCAGGCAAGGCTCACTTTGCCTCATGCCACGAGAAGACCAAATTTCAACATGGCAGCAGGATTACAACGCAATGCGCGGAGAGATGTTTTTTGGGGATGTGCCCGACTTCGATGAAATACTCAAAGCTGTAAGTTCTTTTGAAAAGGAATTCAACCGAGGGTAAAATATCGCAGAGCAGCTCGATTAAATTACCCCTTACTGGTATGAATAAATCTTCCTGTGAAAAGCGTGGAATTTGGGTGTAAATAGAGTGCAAAATTAATCAAATTTTACCCAACTTCAAATTTGTAAGTTATTGAATTTATTACATATAATATTAGAAATAGGCCTCTCACGCCGGAAACCGGGG
>PMIG01000358.1:0-3865 GCA_003157055.1 Bacteroidales bacterium
ATCCAGCTCGCGGGAGGAAATATTCCGGGTTACCACGATTTCAGGGAATTGATCGCCCGTAACGATATTGATATCATTCATATTGCTACTCCTCCACACTGGCACGGAATAATTTCAAAGACAGCTGCTGAAGCAGGCAAGGATATCTGGTGCGAAAAGCCTATGACCCGTACTATTGGAGAGGGTATAAAAGTCGTTGACGCGGTTCATAGATACGGCAGGATGTTCCGGCTGAATACGTGGTTCAGGTTTAAAGACCAGTTTTACGGATTGGGAACTACTGTCCGACCGCTCAAAAAGCTTGTCGACAGCGGTGTTCTAGGATGGCCGCTGAAGGTAACAGTGAGCGGTATCACCGGGTACGACTGGAAGTTTTACTGGAGCGGTCTTTATAACCTTAAGCCAATGCCTGTGCCTGAAGAGCTTGATTATAATTTCTGGCTCGGTCCCGCTCCCTACAAACCATATAACCCCGAGAGAGTGCATGTGAAGTTCCGGGGTTACTGGGACTACGACGGAGGAGGTCTTGGCGATATGGGTCAGCACTATCTCGACCCGGTGCAATATCTTCTTGGAAAAGACGATACAGGCCCGGTTTCGGTCGAAATTGATGCTCCTCAGCAGCATTTTGATGCAGTAGGCTCATGGCGGAGAATAACCTATACCTATGCTGATGGTTGCCAGATAATTCTCGATGGCGAAAACCGCGATAAGGACGCTGCATATATTGAAGGTCCTCATGGTAAGATATTCAAGGGATTCCGATCGGATATCAGGGATATTGACAAGCTTATTGATTCGCTGCCTGAGCCGGAACCACAGGTGACAACATTTACTGAATCAGTAAAAACAAGGAAGAAATTTGCACTGAACGAATCAAATGGACATAGATCCTGTACGATCGTGAATCTTGGGATTATAGCATTGCGGCTAGGAAGGAACCTTAAGTTTGATCCTGTGAATCAACAATTCATTGATGATGAAGGAGCTAACAGGCTTATTAACCAGCCGATGCGGGGACCGTGGACCATTTAAGGTGAAAAGCGAAAGTAAAAAGTCAAAAATATAGATTATGAGAATCAATAAATTAGTTCTTACGTTTTTTTCGTTTCTTCTGATTGCTACTTTATCATCTGCACAGGACAGAAGAACTCTCGATACGAAGATTGCCGATCTGCTTGCACAAATGCCGTCGGGAGATGTTCAGTACACTAATAAGCTCATGAGCGATATGCTTTCGCTCGGAGAAGCTGGCCTTCTTAAGATCTGTGATATGGTCATCCCGGCAGGCACTGGCGACGATACAAAAGCCAGATTTGCTATTGAATCATTTTCAAGGTTTATCTCCAAAGATGGCAACGCTGCAGATAAAGCAATGTGGGAAAAGATCTGCATCGCCTGTTCGGTCCAGAAAAAAGATACCGGAGAGAGGGACTTCTTCATTAAACAGCTTCAGCAGGTGGGTGGAGATCAGACCGTTGAAGCTATGAAGTCTTTCCTTTTAGATAAGGAAAACTGTACACCGGCGGTTTCCGCAATCTCTGCAGTGGGTGGTAAGAGCGCAGAGAATATTTTATCTGAATCACTCAGGGACCATACGCTTCCATGCTCTGCTGCTGTGATGAATGCACTTGCCGGCATGAAATCAAAGATAGCAGTGAATGAATTTATCGCCTTTTCTTCTGATGAGGATGTTAATACAAAGGCTGCAGCTTATAATGCACTTGCCATGAGCGGTTCTCCCAAAGCATACCATATCCTGTTAAAAGCTGCCAGAAGTTGCAAATTCAGATGGGAAAGTACCGGTTCTACTGCTGCACTTCTGAACTATGTTAGGAATGTTGCTCAGGGCGGCGACCTTAAAACAATGGATAAGATCTGCAAGCTTATGATGAAGAAGTGCAATGATAATCTTACTATTCAGAACAAAACTGCAGCACTTGAGACGTATGTTTCCTTTCATGGCATTGAGGCAATGCCTTTCATCTTCAAGGGTGCAGAGCATCCTGACAACAAGTACAGAAATGCTGCCATCAACATGACCTCTTTAATAGAAGGAGATGAAGTCATAAAAAAATGGGTCGAATATTTTCCAAAGGCTATTCCTGATGCAAAACCTGAGATTTTAAGAATGCTCGGCTCCAGGAGAAACACAATTGCATTACCTGTGCTGAGTGCTTCACTGAAAAGCGATGATCCTGCAGTAAGAAGTGCTGCAGCGGCTTCTGTGGCTCAGATAATGGGGAAAAACTGTGCACCTTTGCTGGTGACTTATTTATCAGGTTTTGACATGGATTCAGATCAGGAGGCAGCTCAGAGTGCCTGGAAAAGCATTGCCGGAAGTGATGAGATGAAGCTTCTTAAACCTATTCTATCATCCGGTTCTGTTGTTGCAAAGAAAAGCGTCATCGAGTTGATCGCATGGAGCAGGAATAACTCCAGCTTTAATGATGTTCTGCCGTTTACTGCATCGTCGGAGGAATCTTTGAAGAAAGCGGCTTTTAAGGCTCTGCCCGATATTTCAGGTCCGGAAAATCAGGATGCCTTGCTGAGCCTGCTTGCTGCGACCCAAGACAATGATTATATCTCTGATATCCAGGATGCTCTGGCATCTTCAGCAATGAAAATAACCGATCCTTCAAAGAGATCATCAGCAATACTTAAAGCTATGAACGGAACCGTAGCTCCTGAAAAGCTTATTCCTGTTCTTCCAAAAACCGGCGGGAGAGATGCTCTGGCAGTTATACTTAAAGAATTTGAGCTTGGAACGACAGCAATGAAGGAGCTATGCTTCAATGCCCTCTCTGCATGGCCTGATTACTCTGCTTCCGCTGCATTATTCGGGATTATCGCATCCGAAAACAGCAAATACAAACTGGCAGCCTTCTATGGCTACTTAAAGCAGGTTACTGGCGGGAATATCCCTGATGAAGAAAAATATCTTCTTTTAAGGAAGATCATGCCATTTGCCGGATCTGCAGAGAACAAAATTAAACTGCTTACTGAGATCGGGAAGCTTAAAAACTATGGAGCCCTTCTATTTGCAGGAGAGTTTCTTGATGATCATGACCTTTCTGCTGCCGCTGCTAAAGCAACCATGAATATCGCACTTCCATCTGCAAGCTCCAGGGCAGGGATGTATGGGAATATTGCAAGAGGAATTCTTGCAAGAACTGTTTCAAAGCTATCAGGCTCTGAAAGCGATTACGACAAAGAGATGGTAAAGAAGTATCTTGATTCAATGCCATCTGATGAAGGATTCTCACCTATGTTCAATGGTAAGGATCTTGCCGGTTGGCAAGGACTGGTCGAAAATCCGATTGCCCGGGGAAAGATGAAACCTGCTGAACTGGCAGCCAAACAGGCCGAAGCTGACAAGAAGGTCCCGCTGAACTGGAGCGTCAAAGACGGGTGCATCTGGTTTAACGGACAGGGCGAAAACCTCTGCTCAATAAAAGAATATGGAGATTTTGAAATGCTGGTCGACTGGAAGATATCAAAGAAAGGCGACAGCGGAATTTACCTTAGGGGAACACCGCAAGTTCAGATATGGGATACTTCAAGGGTTGATGTTGGTGCCCAGGTCGGATCAGGAGGGTTGTACAACAATCAGAAAAACCCTTCAAAACCGCTGCTGGTTGCCGACAACCCTGTGGGCGACTGGAATACATTCAGAATTTTAATGACTGGTGAAAAGGTGTCAGTCTGGCTGAATGGGACTCTTGTAACCGATAATGTCACGCTCGAAAATTACTGGGATCATAATATCCCGATTTTTCCAAATGGACCAATTGAGCTACAGGCACATGGGACCGACCTGGAATTCAGGGATATATATATTAGGGAACTAAGCGAGAATGAGTTC
>PMIG01000358.1:3983-4561 GCA_003157055.1 Bacteroidales bacterium
CTGCTGCTAATAACGGAATTGGGATCAGGGCTCCGCTTACCGGTGATGCTGCTTATGTCGGCATGGAGATACAAGTACTTGATAATACTGCACCGGTATATGCTACCCTGCATCCCTATCAGTATCATGGTTCGGTTTATGGAGTAATTCCTGCGAAGCGCGAGTACCTTAATCCTGTCGGCGAATGGAATAGTGAGGAAATAACTGCACNNCGGGATTGAAAAATGCATCAGGGCACATCGGGTTCCTCGGGCACGGGTCAATTGTCAAATTCAGGAATATCAGAGTTAAAGATCTGTCAAAATGAAACAGTTATTTTCTTTATTAATTATTTCTTTTGTTTTTCTTGCCTGTGGCAGGAAGGATGCGCCTGAACCATTCGGTCCGGTGCCATCTGAAAGACAGCTTGCATGGCATAGGATGGAATATTATATGTTCGTCCATTTTACTGTGAATACTTTTACTGATAAGGAGTGGGGTTACGGAGATGAGAAGGAGTCTGTCTTTAATCCTGCAGCCCTTGATTGCCGTCAGTGGGCAAAGGTTGCCAGCGATGCAGGCATGAAAGGGATCATCAT
>PMIG01000203.1 GCA_003157055.1 Bacteroidales bacterium
TCCCCAGCGTGGGTCACGAAAAATGTTTACATTCGGTGTCCAGACAGAAAGGCTTAGGAACCGTTTGTTTTCATTTCCCAGTTGCAGCCATTGATTGTATTTGGCACGGGCTTCATCAGAAACAGCATCATATATCTTGTACAACAATTCATCATTGAAAGAAGCGGCCATGCCAATTGGTTCAGGAAAGACTGTCACGTTATCGTTGTTGGCATATCCATGCAACGCTTCGCTCCACCAATTGAATTTTTTAATACCCAAACGAGGTATAGCATCACTTTGGTCGCACATCAACGTAGCCTTTTCTTCAATGGTTAACCTTGATATCAGGTCTTTAGCCCGTTCTTCGGAACTGAGCTTAGGGTTTTGAAAGGGGTATTGCTGCCCCAAAATAGTGTTTGAATACAATGTGGTAATAACTAAAAACAATACCACTTTGAGTTTCATTGGTATAAATGGATATCTCATTTGTCATAAAAGATTTAGTTGTTATAATGGTTTCAGACTAGCAGCAAAACCTCCCTTCGGAGAATTTTTACTTCAACTTCCGAAAATTTGTCAACTACCATATATCGTGATGAAAATTCTTTGTCGTGGCTACCATCAGCAATGAATGTTAGCTTGTATTTTGTTCCTTCAGGTAAAAAAATCAAAGCCAACTTTTTACTCTTTTCCCTATTTTCGGCATGGATTCCTCCTATGTACCAATCATTGCCTTTCTGATGGGCAATTATAATGTCCATTCCTGGATAGCCATCAATAAGTTTGGTTTTATCCCAGGCATTTGAAACTTCCTTATGAAACCAATTTGCGGCATCGGGCAAGTGATAATATCCTTCTGGTCGGTCAGCAAGATGCTGAATGTCAGATTCGAACCCTATACTCAAAACCAGTTCGTGACCGAAAGATGTCAAGAGCGGATGTTGTGAACTGGTAAAAGTTATCGGAGTATAATCCATTGCTCCAACCATGTTTCGTGCAAAAGGTAAATTAAAATTTAATTACAATTTTCTTTCCTGTATATATAACATCTTTGTCATATTCATCGACAGGAAAATCTCCTGTTCCTTTGTTTTTGGTAACCTTTACAATGTTGAATTTGCGTTCGGCAAGCATCCCGGGAAATGATCCCTTCAGGTCATCGATGGTCAGTATTTTTTTCGCATCATTCCAGTTGAAAGTAATGGTTGAAAAAAGGCCTTTTTCATAGTCATAGTTATCGTTCTCGTCTTCATAAAGGGTGAATTTTCCATCAGAACCCGGGTAAATCCGGATTTCAAGATCGTCCCATTTTTTTTCTGTGGCGAATTGGACGACAGGTCCTAAAGGAAGAATTGAACCGGCTTTCACATAAAGCGGTATAATGTCAACAGGTGTTTGTTTACTGATATTTTGTCCTCCCTGGATCATATCTCCGGTCCAGAAATCATACCACGTTGTACCAGCAGGCAGGTATGACTCTTTTGATTTTATAGTACTGAAATCTTCCTTCGTATCCTTAGAGTACATCACATTTGTAACAGGGCATACCATGATCGACTTTCCAAACATATACTGATCATTAATATTAAGCGCCCTTGAGTCTTTTGAAAAATCCATCATCAACGCGCGTATCATTGTTGACTGATTGGATGTGATATCCCAGGATGCTGAATAAATATATGGCAGCAACCTGTAACGCAGGTCGATGTACTTTTCAATAGCATCATAAACCTTATCTCCCTTTTTGCCAAACTGCCAGATCTCACGTGGAGCATCAGTACCATGCGAACGCATCATCGGGCAGAATGCCCCAAATTGTATCCATCTGGCATAAAGCTCCCTGTATTCAGAATCGTCGAGTTTTTTCCTGTAACGGCTAAGAAAGAAACCTCCGATATCACTATTCCAGTAAGGGATATTACTGAGTGAAAAATTCAATCCTGCAGAGATCTGATTCCTTAATGTCTCCCATGAAGCAGTCACATCACCCGACCATGTGTTTGCTCCAAAGCGCTGCTGACCTGCAAAAGCCGATCTGGTGAGAATAAAAACGCGTTTATCGGAAGTCACGGCTCGTTGATGCTGTGATAATCCACCTACTGTCATTAATGGAAAAGCATTCCTGACCTTCCTGAAAGATCCAAGAAACGTTTTGTTATCGAAATCTGAAGGCTTAAAATCAAGGTGGTCAGGCTCTGATGAGTCCATCCACCAGCCATCCATTCCCAGAGAAAAAATGCCTTTATTCACATAATCCCAGTAAATATCGCGGGCTTCCGGATTATATGGATCATAAACCCTTACACCAGAAGGATAATCATTGTTTGGAGGCCATTTTTCAGAACCTGATGGCGGCCAGGTTTTGAAATCCATCAGAGCTCCTATCTTTTCAAGGTCGCGATATTGTTTTGTCATTGGACCGAAGGAATTCCAGATTGAGATGATCACATGGGCGTTCAGGTTGTGAATATCATCAACCATTTTTTTAGGATCGGGATAGTCAGGATTGAGAAATTCCATGGCATTCCACAGGTAATTATTACCCCAGTACTGCCAGTCCTGAATTATACCATCCAGCGGAATGCCAATCTCACGATATCTTTTAACCACACCCACCAATTCATCCTGGCTTTTATATCGTTCCTTGCTTTGCCAGTAGCCGAAAGTCCAGAGAGGGAACATTGGCACTTGTCCTGTAAGATCACGCATCCCGGCAATTACTCCGTCAGCATCCCCGCTAAGAATAAAATAGTAATCGATGCAATCACCTACATCCGATTTGAATGATGTAGAACCCGGTTTATCTTCAAACAGCGTGGGAGAATAATTATCCCAGAATAAGCCGTAACCCTTTACTGATACGAAAAAGGGGATATAATCATCGGTATTTCCTTGTACCATATTAAGCGTAGTGTTACGCTTGTTCATTTTCCCATCTTGCTGCTGACCAAGTCCGTATATTGCCTCATCCTTGTCAAGTAAAAAAGCCTGAGCGACCGTATAAGTTTTTTCCCCGTTGTCATTAAAGTCAGTGAAGGAAGTACTATTTTCCTTTTCGGATAAAAGAGGTTTTGATGAAAGAGTCAGAAATGAGATCTTCCCGGTTTCCCGGTCAATTTCAATTTTAAGGCTCTTTGTTTCAAGTACAAAATAATTTCCGGATTGCCTTACTGAAAATTCTGTCTTTTGCGGAGTTTTTATAACTGAAAGGCTCTCTTTTGTAATACTCTTACCCTCAGGATACTTTAGTATTCTAACAGTTGAAGGACTATATAACCGGGCTTCAACTGTCACAGAATTTATATCTGTAATTATTCCCAGATCAGTTTTATGCCACGATTGAGCAATGCTGCCGGTAAAAGAGGTAATCACAAGCAGAACGATCAGGGCAATACGGTCTTTAAGAAAGGCCATTCTTTTCACTTTATACATTGTTTATTTTTCAATTATTGTCTTCACGTGTAATAATGAAAGCATTTGCATAGCATATCTTTTGCCAAGAATCCGATATCCTTCAGCAGTGAAATGCAGGTTATCCGGAATATCCTTACACCCGGCCGAAGAAATGATATATGAATTCGGGATAGTTTCAGGAAGGGTTGCTATGATGGGATTCATGCTTGCACAAGCCCCCGCCTGATCGGCATTCACCACTTCTCCTGCCAGCAGAGGGACTTTCCTAGGTTTAAGGTTCAGGTCCTTTATCAGATTATCATAAACCAACTTAACTTTTGCAGGCCAGAGAGTATCCCCGGTATTTGACTCGCCCTGGTGAAGCAGGATTCCCTTAATAACACCATCTTTCTGGGCCAGTTTTGCCATTTCGACAAGGCGTGCATAAGGGTTGCCATCATATTCATTTATCATTCCGAGCATCCATTTCGGAGCTGTTGAGATATAAACCTGGTAATTATCTTTATCGAACAATTCGATTTTGCATCCTCCGACAGAGACATTGATAACTCCGATCCTTATTTTTTCAGGAAGATTGGCTATCAGGGTCCTTCCGAAATAATCAGCGGGAGTCAGTCCCGTATGGCAACGGCAT
>PMIG01000165.1 GCA_003157055.1 Bacteroidales bacterium
ACCATTGAGGATAACCGGAATAACATTCAAACCTTCTTTATAAAGAGCTGAGGCAATCTGAACGGTTGTTGCTCCTGCAAGAATCTGCTTCACAAAAGCATCCCATGTGTGAATGCCGGTCGAAGCCGAGAGATCGCAGCTAACATATTCTGAAAGAATTGAGATCCATCGAAGGGTGTGATTATATTCTGATTCATCGCTATAGATGCTTCCATTGCTCAGCTCTATTTTTTCAACATCAAAGTCGGTGTTATAAGGCCTGTTAAAGAGGACGATCCCTTTAACTCCGGACTGTGAAAGTTTCTGAACTGATTGCGAAAGGGATGAGAAATAATAGCCAATTTTCACAGACAGAGGAAGATTTACATAGTTTCTTACCTCTCTGATTATATCGAAGTAGATATTTTCATTATCAGCACTATTCCTTCGCCAGTCCGAAGGAAGAATATATATATTGAGCTCCAGCGCATCAACCCCGGTCTCTTCTATTTTTTTAGCAAATGAATGCCAGTCGTTGTTGGAAACGCAGTTTATGCTGGCAATTAAGGGTATATCGATACTCTTTTTTGCCTCGCTTATGAAATGGAGATACTTATCGAGAGTATTACTCCTGGCAAAATCATAAATATACGAATAGGCTTCGTCGTAATCGTGAACCCTGCGTGCCAGCATCTTATCAGAAGCACCTGTCAGGATTTTTATTCCGCCCTCTTCATTCCTGATAACTTTCTCAGTATCCACATTTATCTGTTCCTCGAAGATGGATTTAACGACAATGGCACCAACCCCTTTATCTGCAATTTCCTTAATACTCTTAACATTGCTGGTCAACCCGCAGCTGCCGGCAATCAGCGGGTTCTTTAGCTTTAGTCCCATATAGGTGGTCTGAAGATCAGTCATATTCCTCTGTTTTAGTTTTGCAATTCTCAAATTTGAAGGGTTTAAAGATATAAAAAAGGGAATTTTAAGAACATGATAAATGATTTAAAAAACTGCCATTTTCGTGGCAATTAAAAATGTTGGTTAAATTTGACGCCTGAACGAAACATAACGGCAATGGTGCTTTTTCACACACTTCTCGACTGGTATATGGCAAACCTGAATTATCTGACGGTTGCATTGCTGATGCTGATAGAGAGCACTTTCATGCCTCTCCCTTCTGAAATTGTGATCCCTTTTGCAGCTTATAAAGCCGCCCAGGGCGATCTGAACGTTTTTCTGGTTGTTATATTCGGGACCATTGGAGCTCTGACCGGATCAATGATCAATTATACTCTGGCATACTATCTTGGAAGACCAATAGTTTACAGCTTTGCAGAATCAAAAGTAGGCCGGTTGTTGCTACTTTCCAAAGAAAAGATAATGCATGCCGAGGATTATTTTATAAGGAACGGAAAATCTTCAACATTCATCGGGAGGCTGGTACCGGGTATCCGGCACCTTATTTCAATACCTGCCGGACTTGCAAAGATGAATCTCCGCGACTTTATTTTTTATACGTTTATAGGGGCGGGGATCTGGAATATTATTCTGGGAATAATCGGTTTCTATTTGTATGGAATAAGTCAAAAAATCTTTCCTTACCTCGATAAGATCCTTTATACTCTTGGGGCAGTATTTGTTGTCTATCTTATATTCAGAGCTGTAAAAAGCCGAAAAAACAAATCAGCCTGATTCGTACACGAGACCTGTCATTATATATCACCATCCCGGTGAACCGTCGAAGGTGAAAAGGCAGGCAGGCAAACTGCAACATATTCGGCTCCGCCACTGAAAGGAGTGCTGTACTTCAGCCATTCTCCTTTTTCAGTCATTACCGCTTCCCCTTCTGACAATATTATTTCTTCCTTCCTGGTGAAAAGCTTAAGCTTCCCCTTAAGAACCAGAGTATATTCATTGAACTCTGGAGTCTGTCCGGGCTCTTCCCATCCTTCAGGGCTCTTCATCATTGCAATGCTTACCTCTGAGGTCTTGCTGTTAACGTTGCCAAAGTATTCTTTGATTATTTTTTCCTTTGTACCTGCTGCTTTGACGATTGAGGGTGATTTGATTAAAAGTGTCATAATAAATCAGTTTTTAGGAATTTAATCCACTATCTCGGCCTGGTCAAATTTCTGTGACTGGAAACTGACTCCTGAATGTCTGACCCTGTTGACTCCTTTTCCGCCGAAGAATCCCCAGCCTCCGCTTCCAAGCAGAAACCCCAGGGCATAAAGTCCGCCGTTATTGTTCTGGGCGTACATGGTTATCTTATTGTTGAAAAGCATACCAATGAAATCGAAAGGCGCAATGAATCCATGCCACAGCCCTCCGAAAAAACCATAAGTGTGACCTGAAAGGCAGGTACTTACAACTTCGCTTTGGGCACATCCGGTGAGGATAACCACAACTATTAAAGAAGATAATAACAACATTCCTTTTTCAAGCTTGAGTGTTTTCATAAAAAGTTTATCATTAAGTTATTCAAAAAAATCAGAACAAGTTCAGATCGACTGGTTTGCCTGAAAACTTCTTTTCATGGTCGAGTAACCACTTTTTTCTCTCAAGACCACCTCCATAACCAACAAGATGACCATCAGAACCGATTACCCTGTGACATGGAATTATAATAGCAAGCCTGTTTGCTCCATTGGCCTGCGCTACTGCCCTTACTGATAAAGGGTTTTTAAGCAGATCGGCTTGTTCCTGGTAACTCATTGTCGACCCGTAAGGGATCTTCCGCAATTCTTTCCAGACAGATTGCTGAAATTCTGTGCCAGGAGTAAGCATCTGGAGGGAGAACTCCTTCCTCTTTCCTTTGAAATACTCCTTCAGTTGCCTTTTAAGCATTCTCAGATGCCTGTTGCTGCCTTCCTTTATTGTAGTTTCAAGGAGACCGGTAACTTCCTCGATTTGTGACGATAATGTTTTCCGGTCGGAGAACTCAAGAAGACAGATTCCCTCTTTTGTTGCGCCGGCGATCATTTCTCCGATTGGAGTTTCAATTATAGTTTTCTTTATCATAAACCAACCCCCGTCTTCAATTTAAATGATATAACTAAAATTATTTTGAAAATCTCTCTGAAGTTGATTTTATATACTTTATGTTCCTGAACCTCAAAGCCGACCAGTCATCATCAATTGTAACCAACCTTATCCCGTAAAAACCTGCATCGTTCAGAGATTTCCAGCCGCGGTCCCGTTCCAGACCGGTAGTATATTTTTTTGATGTCTTCTTCGGGTAACAGAACCATAATATTCCGTCGGCAGTAAGATTATGAAGGGTCATCGGGCCATAATTTTCAACTTCTGCAACTGACCTGACAAATACCATAATATACTCATATGGGCACCTCTGGTCAATTTCGATGTCAATTATGATGTCGTTCAGCTCTTTAGCCAACTCAGCTAGAAAAAATTCCTCGGCATTAATAATTGCGATTCTCTTGTTTCCCTTGTAATTAAGCTTCTTCAGGAGGTCTTTCATTGTCGGGAGTTGATTCAGGAGCTAATTTAACAAAAAATTGAAATAGATAAAAAAGGTTTTATCTTTGTGTTCACAGAAAATGGGGTGCCTTAATACTACGGGCTGAGATCATACCCTTAAACCTGATCCGG
>PMIG01000226.1 GCA_003157055.1 Bacteroidales bacterium
ACGCCTCGCGCCTTTGTTTGCAGCCTCCATGATCCCGGGTCCGCCGCCAGTTATAATTCCATAGCCTTTCTGGGTAAGATTATAGGCTATTTGCTCTGCAAGCTTGTAGTACTTATCATTATGGTGGGTTCTAGCCGAACCGAAGATCGAAACACATGGCCCTATCCTTGCAAGCTTTTCGTAACCTTCAACAAGCTCGGATATTATTTTAAAGACTCTCCATGAATCAGTAGTATGAATTTCATTCCATGTTTTTTCTTCAAAGGCTTCCTTAATAAGATCTATCTGTTTGTCTGCTTTACCCATTGCTTAGATTTTTAGGATTTCAAATATAATTAATTTCTATACCTTAAGCTCAGATTTGAGGAAGATTCCTGTATAACTCTCACTGCATCCGGACAATCTTTCCGGTGTACCGGCAAACAGAATATTTCCTCCTTCCTTTCCTCCTTCTCTGCCAAGATCCACTATGTAATCAGCCATTTTTATCACATCCATATTATGTTCGATCACAATGACTGTGTTGCCCCTTTCAACAAGTTTGTCAAGGACATTCAGTAGAACCCTTACATCTTCAAAATGAAGCCCGGTTGTAGGTTCATCGAGAATATATAGAGTCTTGCCGGTGTCTCGCCGAGCCAGTTCTGTCGCCAGTTTTACGCGTTGTGCCTCGCCTCCGGAAAGAGTAGTTGACTGTTGTCCCAGCTTTATATAACCTAAGCCGACCTCCTTAAGAGTCTTTATCTTATGATAGATCGACGGCACATTCTCAAAGAACTCGACGGCCGTATTGACTGTCATATCAAGAACATCACTTATCGACTGACCCTTGTATTTTACCTCAAGTGTTTCGCGGTTATAGCGCTTCCCGTTGCACTCTGTGCAATGAACATATACATCAGGGAGAAAATTCATTTCAATTGTTTTCATTCCTGCGCCCTCACAGCCTTCACACCTTCCGCCTTTCACATTGAATGAAAATCTTCCGGCGGAGAATCCCCTGATCTTAGCTTCTGTGGTTTGTTCAAAAAGTTTCCGGATATCTGTAAAAACTCCGGTATATGTTGCAGGATTTGACCTTGGTGTCTTGCCTATAGGCGACTGGCTCACCTCAATTACTTTATCAAGATATTCAAGACCCGTAATTTCCCTGTATGGCAGGGGTACTTTTTCTGAGTTATGAAATTTACGGGCCAGCGCAGGATGCAGCGTCTGGTTGATAAGCGTTGATTTGCCGCTTCCTGACACTCCGGTAACACAGATAAAAGTACCAAGNNGGCAAAGCAACATCGACATTTTTAAGATTGTGACCCGAAGCACCGTAAAGAACAAGCATTTTGCCGTTCCCATGTCTTCGTATCTCAGGGATGTGAAATTTTTTACTGTTGTTCAGATAGCTGGAGGTGAGGGTCTTAAGTTTCTTTATCCCANNCTCTGATGCAGTCCTATACTCGGTTCATCAAGAATATAAAGCACGTTTACCAGCCTTGAGCCTATCTGAGTTGCGAGTCTTATCCGCTGACTCTCTCCCCCGGAAAGTGTTCTGGCCCCCCTGTTGAGGGAAAGGTAATCGAGCCCTACATCGAGGAGAAAACCAAGCCTCGATCTAATCTCCTTAAGAATCTCAGCAGCAATCTGTTTTTGCCTGCTGGTCATCTTCTCTTCAATACCTGTCAGAAAACTCGTCAGTTCCCTGATATCCAATGCCGCGAGTTCACCAATATTCCTGTCAGCAATCCTGAAAAAGAGAGATTCCTTTTTCAGCCTTGTTCCTTTGCATTCCGGACATGTTTCATACTGAACATACTGGTCTTTAATTTTAGTACCAGTCCTTTTACCATTTATCGCCTCAAGGTTTCCAACAAAATTGACAACACCTTCAAATGTAAGGAAGTAGTTGGATGTCATTCCGAGAGGAGTATTCGATAACTTCAGCACTTCGTCAGAGCCATAAAGCACTTTGTTCAACGCCTCTTCAGGAATCTCGCTGATCGGGGTATCCAGGGTGAACCCATTCTTCTCGGCAATAGCTTCAATCTGCCAGAAAATCCAGACATTCCTGTATTTGCCAAGGGGTTCNNTCACCCAGTCCGTTACAACGCTGACAAGCGCCCTGTGGCGAGTTAAATGAAAATGTATGGGGTGCAGGATCATTGTAAGAGATACCTGTTGAAGGACACATCAGGTGACGGCTGAAATATCTTTGCTCTCCTGATTCTGAATCGAGCGCCATCATTACACCATCACCCTGGTCAAGCGACATCTGAACTGAGTCTTTTAATCTTTTGTCAGTAATATCTCCAACCCTGAATTTATCTATAATGAGCTCAATAAAGTGTGTCTTATACCTGTCAAGCTTAAGACCCGGAGTAATCTCCCTGATCTCATTGTTAACACGTACATGCAGGAATCCCTTCCTTCTCAGCTGTTCGAACAACTCCTTGTAATGGCCTTTCCTTCCCTTCACTATCGGGGCAAGAAAGTAAACTTTTTCCCCGGCAAAGCGTTCCTTTACCAGGTCAATGATCTGGTCGTCGTTATACTTTACCATTTTTTCTCCGGTCGCATACGAGTAAGCATCGGCAGCCCTCGCGTACAGAAGCCTGAGAAAATCGTAAATCTCAGTGATGGTCCCCACTGTNNGAACTGCCTTGCATAAGCAGACAGCGTTTCCATGTAACGCCTCTGTCCCTCGGCATAAATTGTATCAAATGCAAGAGATGATTTACCGCTGCCGCTTAGACCCGTTATTACAACCAGCTTGTTGCGCGGGATGGTTACATCTATATTCTGAAGGTTATGAACCCGTGCTCCAAGAACTTTTATTTCATCGCTCATCTGATTCCTCCCATGAATAATGATCAGTTCACTAAATCTGATCTCTCACCGTTTCGCATGCCACCTTCAGGAATCTTGATAAGGTACACTTTATTCTGTTTTGCTGTGAGATATGGTTTCCTGAGCCAGGGATTAAAAAGTTTCAGCAGCTTATAGTTAGTTCCGAAATGCCCGGCAAAATCAGAAAAGCTTGTAATTGTTGTATCGACCTTTACTTCATAATAATCCAGCTCAGGATAGAGGTCACTTTTCCCGAACCTGAATCCAAAATTTTCCGGGTTTGTAATTATAAGCTTATAAGCAACGACCCTGAAAATATAACGTGCTGTCTCATCAGATAAAAGAAGATCGTAATAATTATTCTGGTGCTGAATTGCTATCTGTTCATCAATTGCTGCTCTCCCACCGTCATACGACGCTGCTGCAAGCGTCCAGTTACCATATTTTTCATACGATTTTTTGAAATAATCACAAGCAAATTGGGTTGACTTTTCAATATTATATCTTTCATCAACCTCATTATTGATCTCCATTCCTTCTTCCTTACCCGTTTCCGGCATGATCTGCCAGAAACCTGTAGCTCCGGCAGGAGATACCATATTAGAGTATTCGCTTTCGGCTGCGACCAGGTATTTGAAATCGTCAGGTATCTCATTTTCCTTCAGTATCTTCTCAATTACAGGCAGATAACG
>PMIG01000162.1 GCA_003157055.1 Bacteroidales bacterium
AATGGGCATCAAAAAAAAGGTGGGTACAGGATTCAGTACTCAGTCATGAACTATATAATCTGGGCCATCTTTACGAAGCGGCTGTAGCTCATTACCAGGCAACTGGCAAAAAAACTCTTCTCAACATTGCGATCAAATCGGCCGACCTGGTCAACAAGGATTTCGGCTGGGACAGGGAGAAGGTATATCCTGGTCACCAGGTTATTGAGATGGGACTAGTGAAGCTATACCGTGTGACGGGAGAGAAGAAATACCTCGATCTGGCTAAATTTTTCCTCGATGTAAGGGGCCCCAAGGGTGAAGTTTATAATCAGGCCAATAAAAAAGTCATCGACCAGACTGAGGCTGTCGGTCACGCTGTGCGTGCTACTTATATGTATTCAGGAATGGCAGATATTGCCGCAATTGAAAATGATAAGGCTTATCTGAATGCTATAACAAAGATATGGGAAGATATCGTTTACAGGAAGATATATATTACAGGTGGCATTGGAGCCACAGGAGGTAATGAAGGGTTTGGTGAGCCTTATGTTCTGCCAAACATGTCGGCCTACTGTGAAACCTGTGCATCGATCGGGGACATTTTTGCAAATCACAGGCTTTTCCTGCTGCATGGCGAGGCAAAGTATATTGACATTCTCGAGAAGACCCTTTACAATTCCATGCTGTCAGGAGTCTCATTATCGGCCGACAGGTTCTTTTATCCCAATCCGCTCGAATCATACGGCCAGCATGAAAGGAGTGCCTGGTTCGGATGCGCTTGTTGTCCTTCTAATATTGCAAGATTTGTGCCTGCAATTCCGGGTTATATATATGCTGTTACAGATGAGGATATTTATGTGAACCTGTTCATTTCGAATGACGCTGATATAACTGTTGGAAGAACTAAAGTTCATGTTTCGCAGAAAACAAGTTTTCCGTGGGATGGTAAAGTTGAGATGACTATTAATCCTGAAAAGAACTCCGATTTTTCAATGATGATCCGCATACCAGGATGGGCTAACAATGAAGCAATTCCCGGAGGGTTGTATAAATTTGACGATAATGTGAATGAGAAATATAAAATTTCCGTCAACGGCGAGTCAAAAGAGTGGGAAATTGAAAACGGATATGCTGAAATTGAAAGGCGATGGAAGAAAGGCGACAGGATCGAAATTGAATTCCCGATGCCGGCCAGGAGAGTCATAGCAGATGAGAGGGTAAAGGATGATGCCGGCAAGATTGCCATCCAGAGGGGTCCTGTTATTTATTGTGCAGAATGGCCCGACAACGATAATGGCAATGTCAGGAACCTGGTAATAAACAAGGATGCTCTTCTTGCTGCAGAATTTGTTCCGTCCCTTCTTGGAGGTACTGAAGTTATAAAGACAAAAGGATTCCAGACAAAGAGGACTCTTGACGGCAAAATAGAATCGTTGCCAGAAGAGCCGGTCACTCTTATTCCTTACGCTCTATGGAATAACCGTGGCCCTGGCCAGATGATGGTATGGCTGGCGGTTTCAAAGGAAAGTTCACACCCTTCTCCTGCACCGACTATTGCGTTCCTTAGCACGGTAAAGGCAAGTAAAATGACAAGAGATCTGAAGGCAGTCAACGATCAGGCAGAACCTTCAGACTCAAATGATCATTCCGTAAGCTATTATCACTGGTGGCCTGATAAAGACTGCTGGGAGTGGATCGAATATGATTTTCAAAAACCCGAAACAATCTCAAAAACAAGTGTTTACTGGTTCGATGATGGTCCTGATGGCGGATGCCGGATACCTGATGAGTGGGAGATTGCCTATCTTTCAGGGAATTTGTGGAAGCCTGTAGCTGCCACATCAAAATATACAATCACAAAAGATGGATGGGACAATGTGGAATTCACCCCGGTAAAGGCCATAGCAGTGAAAATAAAGGTGAGGCTTAAGAAAGATTTTGCCAGCGGTATTTATGAATGGATAGTCAAATGATCAGGAAACTCCGGTTCAATATTCTATTTTGCTGTTTAATCTTCCCCTTCACATTCATTAATGCGCAGGAGGCTCGTTTTGTATTTTCACACCTTGACGTAAATGACGGGTTGTCAGAAAACAGGATTAAGTGCATCATCAAGGACAGGAATGGCTTTTTATGGTTCGGTACAAGCACAGGACTGAACCGGTATGACGGATATGAGTTTGAAACATACCTGAAAAGCGATTCTGATTCCGCAACCCTCAGCGACAACGATATCAACAACATTGCAGAAGACTACTATGGGAATCTGTGGGTTGGATCAAGGATGGGCATAAGTGTCCTTGATATCAAGACATACAGATTCAGGAGGATAGACCTTATAGGATTAGCAAAATCAGGTTGCCAGGATGTAACTTATATCACTGCAATAACTTCCGATTCGGAAGGCAATATCTGGATAGGGACCCACAGCGGTCTGTTTTTCTATAACAGGATTACCAGGGCAATAGAACATTTTATGCTCGATGAACAATCATGCTCTTCAATGTTCAATAACATCACTGCGCTTTCTCATGACAATGAGGGTTCTGTTTGGATAGGAACAGCTAACGGGTATATATTTAAATACAGCATCAGTTCCAGCTCTATTGAGAAGCTTGAGTCATTAAGGTTCAGCAATGCTGCAGGTAACCCCGTAAAGCAGCTGTTTGCAGATAGAGAAGGCATTCTGTGGGTTGTTGACTCTTATGGCCTTTGTATGTTCAACATTAGGACCAGAACATGGATGAATGATAAGCAGGGACTGCTTGATTCGAGTTTTTCCAACCTGCAGATATCAGGAATAAGCCAGGATGGTGATGGAATAATTTGGGTCGCTACTGACGGAAATGGTCTGTTATTGATCGGGAAAAAAGATTTCACTGTCACAAATCTCCTTAGCAAGCCCTATGCAGAAGGAGGGCTATCAAGCAACGGGCTTTTATCTATATATATCGATAGTTCAGGTACATCATGGATAGGAACAACCAAGAAGGGAGTAGATTTTTACAAGAAGAATATCAGGAAATTTCAGCTTATCAGGAATTATCCGTCCGAAACAAACTCCTTGTCCAATAATGATGTCAACTGTGTAATTGAGGATTCAAAAGGAAAGCTGTGGATTGGTACCAATGGCGGAGGATTGAATTATTACGACCCGCTCAGAAACAGTTACACCATTTACAAGTCCATTCCGGGAAATCCAACGGGGCTCAGCAGCAATTATATTGTATCGGTTTTTGAAGATTCGGAGCATAAAATATGGGTCGGAACCTACGTTGGAGGATTGAACCGACTTGATCCTGAAACAGGAAGATTCACGGTTTACAGGTATAACAGCTCTGATTCGACATCAATTTCAGCCAACAGCGTCTGGGGTATATGTGAAGACAGCAGGCACAATTTATGGTTTGCCACCCTGACTAACGGGCTGAATCTTTTCGACAGGAAGACAGGAAAGTTCAGAAGATATCTCTCAGAGAACAGTTCTCTCTGTTTCAATTATCTTAATTCAGTTACCTCTGATAAAAATGACAATCTCTGGATAAGCTCATCAAACGGACTTATCTTTTTTAATCCGCGCCAGAATATATCAGTCTGTTATACTAATAACCCCTCTAATAATTCTTCTGTAAGCGATAATCATATTTCATCTGTATTCGAGGATAGCCGCGGCCTCTTCTGGGTGTGCACAAGCCATGGGCTCAATCTTATGGACAGAAAAACCAACTCTTTCAGAGCCTTCTATGAGTCGGACGGTTTGCCTTCAGCATGCGTCCTGAGAGTTCTTGAAGACAAGAATCATGACCTGTGGGTAAGTACAAAGAACGGCATCTCAAAGCTTACAGTAAGCCAAACCGAAAAAAATAATTCCTTCTCATTTTATTTTAAGAACTATACGATCAGTGACGGGCTTCAGGGGAAGGAGTTTAATGAAACTTCAGCTGGGGAATCACAAAAGGGGATACTATATTTTGGCGGTCCGGATGGACTTAACAGTTTCGATCCGGCCCAAATATCTGAGGACAGCGTTGCTTCAAAGCTGGTTTTTACAAAACTGCGCATCTTCAATAATGTTATTTCTGCAGGAGAGAAGTATAACAAAAGGATAATTCTCGAAAAGCCTCTGTTTAATACAAGCGAGATAACGCTCCGTTACCGGGAGAATTCATTTACAATTGATTTTGCGGCACTGAATTATTTTTTTCCTGAGAAAACTGAATACTCATACAAGCTTGAAGGCTTTAACAACTCCTGGATAATGACCGAAGGGAGGAAGAATTTTGCCAATTACTCAAACCTCAACCAGGGAAGATATAAGTTCAGGCTGCGAGGTACCAACTCCAACAGGATATGGAACAGCGGCGAGATTGTTCTGAAGATAAGGATCCTGCCCCCAATCTGGGAAAGCTGGTATGCGTACATATTCTACATTCTGCTTGGAACATCGATACTGATTCTCCTTCGTATTTATACTTTGAAAAGGGAACGGACAAGGATGAGAGTTGAACAGGAGAGGATAGAGGCTCAGCATATTCATGAAATCGACTCGCTGAAGCTGAGATTCTTTACCAATATCTCACATGAATTCAGGACTCCTCTTACCTTAATTCTGTCGCCTGTAGAAAATCTTATTAACGTTTGGAAAGGCAAGCCTGAAGAAAAGAACCTGAGGCTGATAAGGCAGAATGCAAGAAGACTGTTGCTAATGGTCAACCAGTTGCTCGATTTCAGGAAACTAGAGATGCAGGGATTCAGATACTCTCCTTCTTACGGCGATATTGTTGCTTTTCTGAGAGAAGTGGTTGATTCTTTCGCTGATCTCAGCCAACAGAAACATATTGAACTTAGTTTCGTGACGGAAGTTAAATCCCTTCAAACCAGTTTTGACAAGGATAAGCTTGAGAAGATCATATTTAATCTCCTTTCCAATGCATTCAAATTCGTTCATGAAAATGGAAGGGTGTCTGTGCATGTAAGGCAGATAGTTCCGGTCTATGGCGATCCTTCCGAAAAAGAATCAAAAGAGGGAAGAGTGGTTATTGATGTCGAAGATAACGGCATCGGAATACCCGCAGAGAAGCTTCAGGATCTGTTTACACGGGCATATACTAACGAAACACCAGGCCTTCCGGAACAAGGAAATGGCATNNCCGGCTCCATGAATGATGATGGCTATGAAAGTGATATGGCTAATGAGAACAGTAAACCGGTTATCCTCATTGCAGAAGATAATGATGACCTCCGGTTTTATCTGAAGGAAAATCTCCGGAAGAAATATCAGATCATGGAGGCAGCGAATGGCAGCGATGCTCTGAGAAAAATACGCAAGACTGTCCCGGATCTCATTATTTCAGATATAATGATGCCGGGGCTGAACGGGATTGAACTCTGCAAGAAGGTCAAGAACGATAAAGCGCTTTCCCATATTCCTTTCATCCTTCTGACTGCAAAATACACTGAAGAGCAACAGATTGAAGGAATCGAGGCAGGCGCTGATGATTATATTACCAAACCCTTCAATTTCCAGATACTTGCTTCTAAAATCGACAATTCGGTAAAAGTCAGGAAAAATATTCAGCAGCTTTTCAGAAACAAACTTAACATTGAACCAAGCTCAATAGAAATCACCTCACTTGATGAACAGTTCCTTCAGAAAGCCATTTCAGAGGTTGAAAAAAATATAGCTGTCTCAGACTTTACAGTTGAGGAGCTAAGCAGGAAAATGGGAATGAGCAGGACTCTTTTGTATAAAAAGATCCTTGCACTTACAGGGAAATCACCGGTGGAATTCATAAGGGTTCTGAGACTGAAAAGGGCAGCCCTGCTGTTGCAGAAAAGTCAGCTGAATGTTTCTGAGATTATATTCAGGGTCGGCTTTAAGGATCCGAAATATTTCAGAAAACATTTCCTGAAGGAATTCGGTGTACTTCCTTCAAAGTTTTCTGGTGAAGAGGGGAAAAATGATCCTTCAGTTTTGTGACTCTGTAAGGTCATCCTTTTCGTTAAATATGTCTGAATCTTCATACTATTCAGATTTATAGGATATTTCATCGGATTATTATAGTTAGCATTCGTTTGAAATATTACTATTAAAGTCAAATGACCCCCTAAATATTAACATTTGATATTACCATTCCAAAGATTATTTTTCTTATTTTTGAAAGAATTGATCGGCGCGGATATCTGACTTCGCGTCACTAACCTGAAATTTTTAACCAAAATGTAGTTAATGTTTTATCCTAAAACCCAAAACTATGCTTAAACGAAGTGTATTATTTGTTTTGTTACTATTGGCCAATCTGAGCCTGATAGCCCAGCAGTCAGTTACTGGTGTTGTCAGGGACGGAAATGGACAACCAATGTCTGGAGTAACAGTAGTAGTCCAGGGAACTTCTGTCGGGACCTTAACAGGTGTTGACGGGAAGTATTCCCTTAATGTACCTTTAGGAGGTACTACCTTACAATTTACTTTCATCGGTTTCACGCAGCAGACTGTTGCTATCACAGGCAGATCTGTTGTTGACGTAGCCATGTCGGAAGCCCTGACGGGTCTCGACGAGGTTGTTGTCATCGGTTATGGTTCACTGAAGAAGAAACTTGTAACCGGTGCCACTGTCCAGGTAAAAGGCGATGACATCCAGAAGATGAGCACAATTTCTCCAATGACAGCTCTTCAGGGTCAGACGCCTGGTCTTTCAATCATTAAACAGTCCGGGGAACCGGGTGCCGGATTTAGAGTAAGCATTCGTGGTATGGGAACTATCGGGAATACAACACCTCTCTATGTTATTGATGGTGTTCCCGGCGGTGATATCACCTACCTCCCTGCAGCAGATATCGAGTCGATCGATATCCTCAAGGATGCTGCTTCTGCAGCAATCTACGGTTCACGAGGCGCAAATGGCGTAATTCTCGTTACAACAAAAAAAGGAACGAGGCCTGCTTCAGGTACCAAGACCAACATTTCCTATGATGCATCGTACGGATGGCAGAACCTTTACAAGAAGCTTCCGCTGATGAACGGTCTTGAGTACGCCAACATTATAAATGAAGCCAGGGTTAACAGCAAGCTGACTCCTTATGATTTTTCAACTTTAGTCCCTGACTGGGATAAAATTGCAAGCGGAGAATCGACCGGAACCGACTGGCTCGACCAGCTGACTGTCAAGAATGCACCTATTTCAAGCAATGCCATTAACATAACCGGCGGTTCGGAAATGGGCACTTTTTCTCTTGGCCTTTCACAGTCAAAACAGACAGGTATTATCGGAAACCCGGTTGAATCCAACTATGAACGCTATACCTTCCGTTTGAATTCGGAGTACAGCATTATAAAGAGTAAAACTAATAATTTCGACATCCTGAAAGTTGGTGAGTCAATGAGATTTTTACAATCAGATCACCGTGGGATCGGAACCGGCAACCAGTACTGGAACGATATATTCAGCTGTATAATTGCCAGCCCGCTTCTTCCGATGTATGCATCTGATCCGTCTGACCCGGCTTATCCGTACCATTATTCAACTACCTTAAATAGCCAGGAATCAAACCCGATAGCTTCAATGATCTATAACCGGGGACTGAATGAATCTAAAAATTATGGACTGAACGGTAACTTCTATCTTGAACTTCAGCCAATTAAAAACCTTATTTTCAAGACTTCATTCGGTTATAATATGTCGGCATGGACCTATAGAGCCTACCAACCTACTTTTACGTTAAGCAGTACATCATTCAACAGTCTTGATAACGTTTCACAGAGCATGGGTGCAGGTTACGGATGGTCTCTTGAGAATACGGTTACCTATAATTTCAAGCTTGGAACCGATCATTCATTCACAGTTCTTGCCGGACAATCAGCTGAAAGAAACGGAATGGGAGAAAATCTCGGAGCCAGCAACAGAAAATCTTTTTTCTCTGATTTCGAGCATGCTTATCTTAATAATACTCCTACGATTGATCTTAATAATACATCAATTTCCGGAAGCCCATGGGGTATAAACGCTCTTACATCCTACTTCGGCCGTGTGTCATACAGCTACAGGGAAAAATACATGGCAACCGCAGTACTGCGTGCCGATGCCTCTTCTATTTTCATGCAGGGACACAGGTGGGGATACTTCCCGTCAATATCTGCAGGATGGGTTATTTCTGAAGAGAGTTTCTTCCAGAACATGAAGAATTCGATTGACTTCCTGAAGCTTCGCGCAAGCTGGGGACAGAACGGGAACAATGCAATCCCAAATTTCCAGTATCTTTCGACGATATCATTCTCAAATGTTAACTATTTCTTCGGAAGCAACAAGGCTATCGTAAGCAATGGCGGATACCCAAGCGTTCTGCCGAACCCGGACGTAACCTGGGAGACAGCCGATCAGGTTAACGTTGGCTTGGATGCACGTTTTCTTAAAAACAAGCTGAGCGCAGAATTCGACCTTTACAGCAGGAAAACGCTTAACTGGCTCTGCAACCCATCACAGCTTGCTTCATATGGAACAAATTCTCCTTATATTAATGGAGGTGACGTTGTGAACAAGGGTATTGAACTTGCCCTGACATGGACCGATAATAAAGGCGATTTGAACTATTCTATTGGCATCAACGGTGCATATAACCATAATGAGGTAACCCGTATCGACAATGCTGAGGGAATTTTCCATGGATCAGGTAATGTTCTGGGTCAGGGAACTGATGAGTGCTACCGTGCACAGGTCGGTTATCCGATAGGCTATTTCTGGGGATATAAGACACTTGGCGTATTCCAGACAGAAGCAGCAGTAGCTGCTTATAAGAACTCTGCAGGCATTGTAATTCAACCGACTGCTACAGCCGGTGATCTGATCTTCCAGGATACCAACGGTGACGGCGTTATTGATGTGAATGACAAGGTTAAGATCGGTGATCCTAACCCGCATTTTATCGTTGGTCTTAACCTTTCGGTTTCATACATGGGTTTCGACTTTTCACTTCTTGGAAACGGAGCATTCGGACAGCAGATAGCACGCAGCTGGCGCCGCTGGGCAGACAGCCCTCTTAATAACTATACTACTGATATTTTCAACAGGTGGTACGGTGAAGGTACTTCTAACAAATACCCGAAACTTTATTACGGTACTAATCCCGACTGGCAGTATGTTTCCGATATATTTATCGAAAATGGCGATTATTTCAGACTGAGCAACCTTACTCTTGGATATGATTTCAAGAAGCTCTTCCCGGCTATGCCGCTTGCACAGGTCAGGTTCTTCGCAACTGTACAGAACCTTTATACTTTCACCAAGTATTCAGGTATGGACCCTGAAATAGGAAGTAACGCCGGTACAAGCGACGGTTGGGCAAAAGGTATTGATATCGGATACTACCCGTCTCCGCGAACCTTCATGTTAGGTGTAAGCTTAAAATTCTAAAACGATGAAGAATATGAAAAANNCCCAGTGGCTCTGTCCTGAATTGTTATCCTTTTGTTATATGTGAGCTGATGTCAGATGACCGTTTTGGCGGAGGCGGCGATAATGACCAGGATCCAAGAGCAATCTGCGACTTTAAAATCACAGGTCAGGATATGTACTGGGGCGCATGGTCGCGCTATTATACCGGTATCTTCCGGGCTAATATGGTCCTTCAGAACATCGACAAACCGACATGGGACAGCGATGCTCAGAAAGGTAATGCTCAGGCACAGGCTCTCTTCCTGAGGGCAATGTTTTATTTCGACCTCTCACGTATGTTCGGCGATGTTCCTCTTATTACCGAGGCAAAACCAATGAATATACCGAGGACGCCTGCTGAACAGACTTATGCACAGATCGCAAGCGACCTTAAGCAGGCTATCGAATTGTTCCCAAGTACACCCTATAGTTCTGCATCATATTCAGAGATGGGCCGTGCCAATAAATGGAATGCCGAAGCTCTTATGGCTCGCGTCTTCCTTTTCTATACAGGCTACTATGAAACAGCAACTCTTCCTCTTGTAGGAGGTGGCTCTATTGCCAAAGCTGATGTCATAACATGGCTCGAAGACTGCCGTGATAACAGCGGTTATATGCTGATGCCTAATTTCAGGAGACTATGGCCATATTCTATTTGCCAGGCTCCGGCATCCGACAGTACTTATAAATATCTTACAGTTCACCCTACACAACCCTGGTATGGAGAAACAGGAGCAAATGCCGAAACAATGTATGCACTTAAGTTCTCGACATATGCAAGCTGGGGTACTAGTATTTATTACAGCAACCAGATGGACCTATTCTACGGATGGAGAAGATATAACTACTCCAGTTTTATGGGTGACGGCTGGGGAATGGGTACTGTAAACAAACAGCTCTGGGATGCATGGCCTGATGGTGACTTACGCAAAAGAGCCTCTATTACATATGTAAATGATCCTGACGAAGGTGTAAGTACAACATATGCGCTCGGTACTGATGTTCATGACAAGCAGATGGACGAAACCGGGTACTGGCAGAAGAAATACAGGCCGATAAACGTCTATAAGAAAGCTGCTAATGACTGGCATAATTACAGTGTCGATGCTTATGGTCTTACTGCCAAGAACTTCCAGCTCGATAATATGCAGGATATAGTACTGATCCGTTATGCTGATGTTCTCCTGATGCATTCAGAGCTTACACAGACCACAGCTGGTATCAATAAGGTTAGAGAGCGTGCCGGTCTTGCCGATACAGCATCCTATACGTTTGCTGATCTTCAATCTGAACGCAGGTTTGAGCTTGCATTTGAAGGACAAAGGTATTACGACCTGCTCCGATGGACCGGTAAGTCCCACCTGGCAGATCTTGAAACCCTTCTTAATGGTGAGAACGGGACTCCTACATTTAATAATGGTGTCTGGGGTGTGAAGAAAGGTGTTGAATTCCGCGCGATAACAGGAGGCTTCCTCCAGATACCGAACAAGGAAATTGCACTGTCCCAGGGGGTTCTGGTTCAGACTCCCGGATGGGAAACCGGAACGGCACCTGTATATTCATTAAGTTTCAAATAATATATAAGGAGAATAAATATGAAAAAAGGTATATTATTGATATTCGGGGTTGCAGCTATGCTGATCTTCGCATGCGCCCCTATAGAAAACAGGGAAACAGCGGGTAAGCTGCTGTCGGGAACAGACCTGCAGGTCGATATACATCAGACCACTCCGGGAGGAAACCAGATCGCTATGATTAATAATACTCCCGGCGTTGGCGGAATGTTCGATTATCTGATCGCCCAATCAACCAGGCAGAACGATACAATTCTTCTTCCTTTCCTTGGGACATCTACAATCNNTAATTACTACTATTGATCATCCTACTGATACGATGTGGACTGATCTTGCCGGTTCCGGGACAAAAACCTGGGTTTGGGCTACAGATATTCCAGGTGGTGTTTGCTACGGTAACGGCGGATGGCAAGGTTGTACTGCTCCGTGCTGGTGGTCATGCAAGGCATCAGACCTCTCAGGCTGGGGATGTTTGAACGACCAGATGACATTCGATCTGCAAGGGAGAGCCAACTATACACTGGTGACCGTGAATATTGGAACAGACGGATTGGCCGCCGGTACCTACACCGGGACCTTTAAGTTCGACATGACCAAGATCACCAAGGCCGGAGACGGATCTATATATGCTAGAGGTGCTGTAATAATGACACAGCCTTTCAGCCGCGGATTTCAACCTAACGAAGGAACAGCAGGTGCAAGACCAAACATTTATTCTTACAATTTAATGAGAATGAATGCAAATCAAATGTATGTTGAGGTTCCTGAGACCGCCACTACTGGGGCCTGGGGTACAGCATGGTTCTGGATGTTTAAAAAGCAGGGTTACGCTTACACGAAGTAAATTAATCAAGCTGTTATAGTTAAAAGAGCCATCTTTGACAGATGGCTCTTTTTTTAATCATTAATATTGGTTCATTTATGTTTTGCAGTTTTATTCACTTGCAATATATTTACTGAAAATTGTCTGCTATGATCCGTAAATATATTCTCCCGGTTCTTCTTTTAATCGCCTTATCTTCCTGTAGGGAAAAACCCTTTTTTATTGTTGATGGGAAAGTCTCTTATAAGGCATTTGAAGGATCAAGTATCTACCTTGTGGCTCTTGATGCCCCAATTACAAAGAATGTCGATTCTACCGTCGTGGTTGATGGCACATTTACGTTCAGGGTTAAGGCCGATTCAACCATTGCTAAAATCCTGAGGCTCCCGATCAGATATCCCAATATGGCTGAAGATCTGGTGGTAATTACTGAACCAGGAACAATGCATGCAGTAATCGGAACAAAAAGCTATGGAGGAGGTACGCGTCTTAATGATATCCTTCAGCGATGGAAGGCAGCGAAGAATAGCTATGATTCCTTACAGACAACTATTTTCGCCGGAAGGGATCTGCAGAGCATGGATAAGAAAGATGTCGATTCGCTGATAGCTGCTGCAAATAAAATTAAGAATGAATTTTTACCGGGTGTTGTATCTCTTATAAATGAAAATCTTAATAATGGTATCGGCCTTTTGTTGTTCAAAGTCTATTACCAGCAACTTTCTCCTGAAACCAGGGAGGCAGTGGAAAAAGCCACGAAAGGAGCATATTACCGCAAAGATAAGCAGTTGAGGAACATGACTCAGCCAAATTAAATTCTAATTGAATGAACCTCTTTAGAAAGCTTGACACTGGCAAGGTTTTAATGATCTTCTTCGGCACTGTGTCATTTCTGTTTTTCGGGCTCTTCTATGGCCAGCATCTCTACAGGCTTGAACAGCTTCAGCTTTTCGAAGTTACATTCCAGTATCTGTTGAGCCATTTATCTGTTCAGGGAGGCTTCATTATATGGATCGGTGAGCTCCTTGTTCAATTCTTCCGAATTCCACTCGCCGGCGCCTTTATTACTACAGTATTGCTGCTCCTTCTCCAAAATTATACTTACAAAATTCTCCGGCATTCAGGGAATAATAGTGCTCTTCTGATTGTTATCTCGTTCCTGCCATCTGCCGCTTACTGGATTTTACTGACCATTGACTTTTACTGCATCTCTGGCGTGGTCGGATTGGTTTT
>PMIG01000375.1 GCA_003157055.1 Bacteroidales bacterium
CCTGGCCGATGCCAATCCCATAGGGTACCTGCACGGAAAGTATTATGAGACAGGCAGGTTAATAGGCAAATTCGGTTTTTCAGTCGAGAAGAAAAAGAAAAGATAAGGTTGATTACGGGATTAAAAAATCAAACTGAGAATTTTTGTACCATACAATTAATTTCATACCTTCAAGTCGGAATAAAAAGTTACCTTATATGAGTGAAAAGATCCTAGAAACCCTCATGCAGTTGTTTGCTATAATCGCGAAACCTCAGAGCAATGACAAAGAGAGAAGAGGTGTCGTCGAGGCTTTCCTAAAGCGGCTGCTTAACCAGGAACTGGTAAAAGAGTATCTTCTTAAATATGATGCTGAGTTTGAGGAAGCCAGGAAAAAGCTTGAAAAGAGTAGCGCTGAACGACGTGAAGGGGCTATTGCAATCAGGATACGGAAGCTATGTAAGGAGATAAACGAGCAGGGGCAGCTTGACCAGGAGCAGAGAATTGTTGTAGTAATCCAGGCACTTGAATTCTGCAAATCCGGCGGGCAGGACGTGAGCCAGCTGGAGCTTGGATTTATCAGCACGCTTGCCGAAGGGTTGAATATTACTGAGGAAGAGTATAATTTCATTGAAACCTTTGTTCTGAACCCTTTCACCAATATTCCTGATTCTCAGAATCTTTTGCTGATCAATGGAAATAACGAACCGGGGCTGAAGGAGGCTAAGCATATTTACAAGGATCTGATGAAGGGACAAATATGGATATTATTTGTTCCCTCTGTAAAACTTTATTTTGTCAGGTTTACAGGCACTGGAGAACTTACCATGAATGGTCAGCTGCTGCAGGAAGACAAAGTATATCCTTTCAGCCAGGGTTCATCAGTAAAGGGAATTAAGATAAAACCTATCTATTACTGGGATGTGACGATGCAGTTCCTCAAGGAGGAATTCAAAGCTTCCAGGGTTGTATATGAGGTAAACAATATAGAGTACCGGTTCAAGAGCGGAAAGGTGGGAATTCACCATATGAGCTTCAGGGAAGAATCAGGAAGAATGGTTGGAATCATGGGAGCCAGCGGAGCCGGGAAATCGACACTTCTGGGTGTCCTGAACGGAACCAATCCTCCGAATGACGGGGAGGTACTGATAAACGGTGTGAGCATCCATAATGATAAGGAGAAGATCAAGGGTCTTATCGGTTATGTTTCACAGGATGACTTGCTTATAGAAGAGCTTACTGTATTCGAAAACCTCTATTATAATGCCAAACTCTGTTTTGATAACCTTACCGAAGAGGAGATTGTGGCAAGGGTTGACAGTACCCTGAAAAACCTGGGTCTTTATGAGATCCGCGATATACAGGTTGGAAGCCCTCTCAATAAAAAGATCAGCGGCGGTCAGCGAAAAAGATTAAACATCTCACTGGAGCTAATCCGGGAACCGGCGATAATGTTTCTCGATGAACCTACTTCGGGACTATCGTCGCGTGACTCAGAAAACATTCTTGACCTTCTGAAGGAGCTTGCCAGGAAGGGGAAGCTTCTCTTTATAGTAATTCATCAGCCCTCTTCTGAAATTTTCAAGATGTTCGATAAGCTCATCATTCTTGATACCGGCGGATACCTTATTTATAATGGCAACCCGGTTGAGTCGATCGAATACTTCAAGAGAAAAATTGAGCAGGCAAACTACAATGAGAGCGAATGCTATGTCTGTGGCAACGTCAACCCCGAGCAGATATTCAATATTGTTGAAACAAGGGTATTCACCGAAAGCGGTCAGCCTACTGATACCAGGCGTATATCGCCTGCCGATTGGAGCAGCCTTTACAAGGATGAGAAAAAGGAAGATGTTATTGATCCGGGCGGCGCTATCCCGGAGATAAATTTCAAAACGCCTAATAAATTCAGGCAGATGCTTGTATTTACAAAGCGTGATGTGCTTTCAAAGGTTGCCGATGTGCAGTATCTCCTGATTACTCTGCTTGAAGCTCCTGTTCTGGCTTTTGCACTCGCTTTCCTGATCAGGTATTATGACGAGAGTGTATCACATCCAAAGTACACTCTTTATCAGAACAGCAACCTGCCAGTATATATATTCATGTCGGTAATCATTGCCATATTCATGGGACTTACAGTGAGCGCCGAAGAGATCATCAAGGACAGGAAAATTCTTAAGAGAGAAGCATTCCTTAATCTAAGCTGGAACAGCTACCTGATGTCCAAGGTCTTTGTACAGCTGAGTATCTCGGCCATCCAGGCCCTGAGCTTTGTGCTAATCGGCAACTCCATTATCGGCATAAGAGGAATGTGGTTCGAGTACTGGCTGGTGCTCTTCACCTGCTGGGCCGGAGCAAACATGATCGGACTTGTTATCTCCGACAGTTTCAAGGCTGTTGTTACTATCTATATCTTAATACCTTTCCTTGTAATACCGCAGATTATACTCAGCGGTATTATGGTGAAGTTTGAAAAGCTTAATCCTAACCTTTCATCGCCCATCTCAATTCCGATATATGGTGAATTCATAACCGCCAGGTGGGGATATGAAGCATTGGCAGTAAAACAGTTCAAGGATAATAAATTTGAAAGGCAATTCTATGTCTACGATAAAGCGATAAGCAGGGCTAAATTCAAAAAGGATTACTGGCATTCCGAAATAAGAGGGAAGCTTGAAAACATCAAGACGGATCTCGAAAGAGGTTCCAGGAGCACTGATTTCGATAGCAAGCTCCTCCTTTCAAGAAATGAGATCAGGAAGCAGCTTGCCGAGACTCCCGACATTAAATTCGATTACCTCGATTCGCTCACTCCTGAGAAGGTGACGCCAGAGATTGTCAGCGAAGCACTTAAATATGTCGACATAATTAGAAAGTACTTTGTTGCATATTCCAACACGGCCAGTCAGATGAAGGATGCTCTTGTGTCGAAGCTTAACAGTGAAAACAGCCAGGCTTTCCTGAAGCTAAGAGACGATTATGCCAACGAATCGCTTGAAGATTTTGTCACCAATAAAAATGAAACAGTGAGGACCATCGATTTCAACGGAGAGATTATTCAGAAGCTTGATCCTATTTATACCGATCCCAGGAGCAACATGATAAAGGCTCATTTTTACTCGCCTATAAAGAGAATGTTCGGAAAGGACATGGATACTTTTGCTGTGAATGTGATTGTTCTCTGGCTGATGACTATATTGCTTTATTTTGCACTTTATTTCAGGGTACTTAAGAAATTGCTTGATTCGGGAGAAGTGGT
>PMIG01000277.1 GCA_003157055.1 Bacteroidales bacterium
ATTCCTGATCGCCATAGATCATGGCTTTATTCACATAAATACCACCTAATACTGCAGTAGAGTCGGTTTTAACATTAATAGATTTCTCAGCCAGATCGTAATATTTCAAAGCATCGTCGTATCTCGATAAAAATGTATAGGTGATTCCAAGACTATTATATATAAAAGGTTCATATCTCTTGGGAATTTTATTACCTGAATTAAGTATTTGAAGTAAGCATTTTTCAGCATTCAGAATATCACCGGATTTATACAAATCATAGGATTTCTGGCAAGCGATATCCAGGTCATTCGTTTGTGCTCCTGAAAAAATTACAAAATTCGGGAAGAATAAAATGAATAATAATGATATAAACCTCTTCAATCTGAGATGGATGAAATATACTATACTAAATTACGAGATTTCAGNNTGAGTATTCCTGTTTAAATCAATTAAACCGGCTTGGGTGGAGGGATAGGTATCGGACTACCGCCACCGCCATCTGCATCCCCGCCTCTGATATGCATCATTGAATTCAGGTCAAGAATTTCACATACTGATAGTTTAGAAATCAGTTCACCGAAATTTCTTTTTGATTTTACCGATTTGTCTGCTGCTTTCATTGTAGTATGATTTTTAGTTAATGCAGCTTTATGGGATTGTAACCGGAAATGTTACCAGCAAAAAATATAACATATAAAAAATGACACAATTCTATTTATATGTCATTATGAAATAATAAATTACCGGGATGTAAATATGTTTTTTGGCAGCAGGTTCTTATTAAAAAATGATTGCCGGATCATATATAAAATCCCTAAATTTTGCTCCGGCAGGTAACAATTCGGTATGAAAACCAATAAAACCTATTATGAGAGTCGATATAAGATTTAAAAATGAATCTGTTATTCTTGTCTGAAATACTTTAATTATCAAATAGTTTAAATTAAATAAAATGGCAACAGTATTTTTTATTGATACCAGGCCGCATGTAAATGGCCGTTTTTTCATTCACAAAAAGGAATGCCCATTATTGCCATCGCACGGGAAAAGGAGATTCCTTGGAACATTTTTATCACGGGATGAAGCTGCAGAAGAGGGAAAAAAGTACTTTGACAATCCGGACTATTGCCCTTTCTGCCTGCATGGTGAACATTCAGAGACTGAAGGCGCCAGGCTTTCCGGAACCGGCAAAAAACCGGCTTTAATATCACACGTCGGCATAAAGACCAAATGGGAGAGCGTAATATTTTGCGGTGTGAATTAGCAATATCAATTTTTTTATGATCTTTATGACTGACTAAAATTACAACTCCCATGAAAAAAAGTATACTCCTCATTCTGCTGGTGCTCACTGCAGCAGCTTGCTTATCTCAGCTTTCTGCCCAGGAGACACGTCCGTGGTACCAGGACGCTCCATTTACTCTCCCAAAACCCAATCCAAAGGCAAAAATCCTCCCTTTAATTAAAGTCGCCGGGAACAAGTTCGTAAATGCCAAAGGTGAAATAATACTTTTCAGGGGGCTGTCTATTTCTGACCCTGACAAGATTGAAAGACAAGGCCATTGGGATAAAGCTCATTTTGAAAAAGTTAAGGAAATGGGTACAATGCTGGTTCGTATTCCTGTTCATCCGATATCCTGGAGGGAACGCACTCCAGAAAAATATCTCGAGCTGCTTGACCAGGCAGTTGACTGGTGTACCGATCTGGGTATGTATGTAATAATCGACTGGCATTCCATCGGGAACCTTGGAATGGAGCTTTTTCAGAATCCGATGTATAATACATCAAAACCTGAAACATACCAGTTCTGGAGAACCATCGCGCAGCATTTCAGCGGAAATAATACAGTAGCTTTTTATGAGCTGTTCAACGAACCGACCATTTACCGGGGACAGTTGGGTTCTCTGCCATGGTCTGAATGGAAACAGATTAACGAAAATATTATTAATCTTATCAGGGCTTATGACACAGAAACTATTCCGCTGGTCGCCGGATTGGACTGGGCTTATGATTTATCTCCGCTTCGTGACGATCCGATAAATGCTGAGGGAATTGGCTATGTGACTCATCCGTATGCCTATAAGCGCGGCCAGCCCTGGGAACCCAAATGGGAAGAGGATTTTGGATTTGCAGAAGATAAATATCCTGTCGTAGCTACCGAATTCGGATTCGGCGGACTCCCGGGCCAGAAAAATGATCTCACTTATGGTAACAGTATCATAAAATACCTTGAGGGAAAAGGGATCAGCTGGTGCTGCTGGGTATTTGATCCTGAATGGGGTCCAAGGTTACTTCAGAGTTGGCAATATGACCTGACCGATGAAGGTGAGTTTTTCAAGAAAGCTATGCATAGTGAACTTGATTTTCAGAAAACCAGATAGCCTCTGGCTTAACCTATTCTTACTGATGTCATCGTAAGCGAACCGCCTACAGCCTTGTCATTGAAAAAGGTCACTTTATCATCTTCCTGCTTCAAAGCCAGTGCATAAATCAGCGGGAGAAAATGTTCGGGAGTGGGAATGGCAAGATCAAATGCCTTTCCCTGCGACCGGTAGTCTATAAGGGCTTTATGGTTGCCTGATATAATGAGTTCTTTCATCTTTTCATTCGCTTCAATGGCCCAGTCATATCCGACTCCCGGCGTATCCATATTATTCCAGTCGACAAGCCTCAGGTTATGAACCATGTTGCCGCTGCCAATTATCAAAATACCTTTCTTCCGGAGTGACAGGAGTTCTCCGGCAAGCTCGTACTGGTATTGGGCAGGCTTTAAGTAATCGAGACTCAGCTCTATCACCGGGATATCTGCACCAGGGTACATCCTTCTCATTACGCTCCAGCAACCATGATCGAGCCCCCATTTATCATCAAGCCCGACTTCTGTTTTAGTGATAATGCTCCTGACTTCTTTTGCCAGTTCCGGATTTCCGGGAGCAGGATATTGAACTTCGAACAATTCGGGCGGAAACCCTCCGAAATCGTGTATCGTGGCTGGTTTTGCCATTGCTGTTACGGAGGTTCCGCTGGTTTCCCAATGGGCCGAAACGCATAAAATTGCCTTTGGCTTCGGCAGCGATTTTACAACTTCTCTCCAACCATCGACAAACTCGTTTTCCTCAATGGCATTCATTGGACTTCCATGTCCCACAAAGAGTATGGGCATTAAATCTGTACTATTAAAATTTGATTTCATGGCATTAGGTTAGTTAAATTTGCTGATTGTCTGTTGCCCGTTACAGCCAGCTCCGGAAAAACTTCCCCTCCTGCACCGGTTCTTTCGTCTGGGCTTTGCCTGACTTGATAACAATCTCATTCAGACCCAGCGCGCTGCAAAAGAGCAGGCATGAATTTACAAAGGCAAGAAGCCAGTCGTACCATTGCGGCGTTGCCGAAAACAATACATTCAGGTAAGCAATGATCAACGCTATTGCAAATGCTGTCCACTTCGTGGGAAGCCTGAAAAGAGTATAAAGTGTATTGGTTACTACTATAATTGCCGAAGTGGCAATGGTAACGCTTCCTATGTTGACGGCTGTGAAGAGCTGCCCGGATAATCCAGTTGACATATTAATACCTCCTTTTTAAACTGTTTCTTTTCTTGGTTTCACTATTTTAATTTTAACAGCAGCCTGATTTTTCCCGGCAGCTGCGGGTCTGCTATCCCTTTTTCCCTTAATAGAGGCTGATGTTTTCAACGCAAGCGCTTTTCTGACAGCTTTCTCAGCATTCACTTTACCAAAGCCGTAGTACTTGTTGTGTCCGCTGGAGTCATATTTTCCGTCTGCCTTATCTATCTTTTCACAAGTATCCTTAATTATCTCTCTCGCTTTTTTCCAGGAGAGATCAGGATTTGCATAGAGCATAAGCGCTATTGTTCCGGCCGCACCCGGACACGAGCTTGAGGTTCCTCCGAAATCATCGGTATAATCCCCGAACGGATTGTAACCCTGCTCTCCGAAAGTGTAGGTGTACATGAACTTTATATTATTACAAACATTGACAGTTTAAATATAGTATCAAATGATATTATCAGAGACTCAAACCCATTACCAGGACATCGTCGACCTGGTCATATCCTCCTTTCCACTTTTCGAAATGGTTATCCAGTATCTCCTTTTGAATCTTCATTGGCTTATAACAATGCCTCAACAGAAGTTCCTGGAACTGTTTATACATGAATTTTTTGCCCTTGCGTCCCCCAAATTGATCAGCATACCCGTCAGAAAAAAGATATAGACAATCGTCCTTTTGAATATTTATGGAATTGTTAGTATATGGTTCCGGCTGTGATAAATACAAACCAATTGGTATCTTGTCAGCCGGAATTTTGGTCAGAGTTCCGTTCCTAACCAGATATAAAGGATTATTTGCACCTGCAAATTCAAGTTTTCCGGCTTCCATGTCAACTATACAGAATGAGATGTCCATTCCGTCTCTCATTTCACCGATGTTTCCTTTTTGCCTCAGCTTGCTAGTGACAGACTCTCTCAGGGCATTGAGAACTGCAGCAGCATTTTCTATCTCGCCGGCACTAAATATGTCATCAAGAAAAGCCAGCCCCAGCATGCACATGAATGCTCCCGGCACACCATGGCCAGTACAGTCTCCTGCAGCCAGATAAATCTTGTCATTTTTCCTTATACCCCAGTAAAAATCCCCGCTTACGATTGCTTTGGGCTTATAGAGAATAAAATTAGGTATCGACCATTCGTCAAGAAAATCGAGGGGCTGCAGAACGGCTTGCTGAATCCTTCCGGCATAATTGATACTGTCCCTAACAGCACGTCCGTTCTGCTCAATAATATCCTTTTGCTCCCTGATCTTTTCGCGCTGCATCCGAAGTTCTTTGTTTTGCTTATTAAGGACTTCATTTTTCTCATTCAACCTGTCCTCGAAACGAAAATTTACTTTGCGCAAATGATATATGGCGATATTTATAAATACAAATATCCCGATATGCGCTATTTTGTAAAATGCATAGAATCCCTTTATCGAGTCGACTATATTAAAATGTTCCTTCTGGCAATTAAACATCAGAACATCAATAAATGCAACCAGAATAAAATAGTAAACCATCGATATCCAGAATATGAGCTTATTCTTTTCAGATGACAAGAGAAGCTGAGGCAGGATAGATGCAGCAATAAGAAAATAAGCATTGTAAGTATAACCTTCCTCTTCCACAAAACCAGTGAGGGTAGGAATAACAAGGAATACCAGCGGAGGAAGAAAAATAAGTGAATACTTGCTTATTTTCTGAAGTTTAAAATGTGCCAGAACAAGGTTAAGGAAGCAGAGGATTACCATCGCCGCAACCCTTATCGTTCCAGTCGACATTGTATCGTGTGTTAATTTCATTACAACGACCACATATACCAGGAGGAGCGACATTGTGACAAACAGGATGAAGTTAAGCTGATTGGAGAGAGCATCCGATCTCATCTCCTGTATTTTATCGCTATAGCTTCCTCCCAGACCTGAAATGTACTTCCAGGTCTTTCTGATAAGAAACCTGTTCCTGAAAATGACACTATGTCTTTTATGCGAACTCATATATGATCACTCAATCGATAATCCTCTGCTTCACAATGCCGTTACGCCTTCTTAATTCTTCACCCCTGCTTTCTTCATAATAAGATCCAGACCATATTCATGTGAAGACGGCATCAATATCCGGACTGGCTACCAGGTTATGAAAAAATCATGATAAGTTTTTACCGTTACGTTTACCTCTCCCTGTTTCTTATAAAATGTTTCAACTGCGTTTTTGGCAATATCAAGCCGTTTTAAATCGAGGTCGCAGACTGCAATCATCCTGTAAAGGTCGGTGAGGCTGATAGTTCCCATATAATCGGCAATTCCCTCACGTCCGCACCCTGTTTGTGCGAATCTGATCAGGTTATTGGCGGGTACTCCGGTAAATGCAGACCTTTTGTAAATCTGAGGCAAAACAATAAGATCGGCTCCAGCGAGAACGCTCTTTTTCAAGAAATCACTGCGGCTATTACTTCGCAAATCATTAATTTTTATAAGTCGTTTCTACTTGTAAATTTAAAAAAAATTGTCTAAACTCAAATCGCCAGTTGCTGAACATTCCCGGAAGGTGAAAGATTTTTGTTCTTCACTGATAATGATCTAAGCAATTATTTAATACATTCGTTAATCAGAATCCAATATTCAATTTATTTAATAAAAATCTCACCATGAACAAATCCAGAATCTTCGACAAGCTTTTACTTGTCATGGCCATGATTGTGGTCATTTCGGCATGCAAAAAAGCACCTGAAAAAGACAAACTCAGCATTTCATATGATAAATATGTAATGCCAAACGGGTTACAGGTGATCCTTCACACCGATCATTCCGATCCGATGATATCATATGCTATAATGTACCATGTAGGTTCGAGCAGGGAGATTCCCGGTAAAACAGGGTTTGCCCACCTCTTTGAACATCTTCTCTTTGGAGGCTCCGAGAATGCAGAGCCCGGAAGATTCGACAAAATCATTGAAGGTGCAGGAGGTGAAAATAATGGATTTACAGCCCGTGATATCACTACATATTTCGAGGTATTCCCCAAGAATGCTCTTGAAAAAATATTATGGCTTGAATCTGACCGCATGGGATTCTTCATTAATTCGGTAACACCTCATCTTATGGCCCTTCAGCAGAACGTCGTGCAGAATGAGAAAAGACAAACTGAGGATAACAGACCCTATGGCTTCACGGATTATGTTATCGACAAGAATCTCTATCCTGCAGAACATCCCTACAACTGGGAAGTCATAGGCGAAATGGCAGACCTTAAGAATGCCAACATTAATGATGTTAAAAACTATTACAATAAATTCTATGGTCCGAATAATGCGACACTGGTGCTTGCCGGCGACTTCAATCCCGACTCCGTAAAAGTCCTCATCAATAAATACTTTGGTGAGATCAAATCGCATGGTGAAGTTGCGAAGCGCGGACCCATGAACGTTTCGCTGGATCAGACAAAGAAATTATATCATGAGGATAATTTTGCCAATGTGCCTGAGATAACTTTGGTGTGGCCTGTGCCGGAGGCTTATAGCAAGGATTCCTATGCACTAAATTTCCTGGCGGAGCTGCTCGCTAACAGTAAGAAAGCTCCTCTCTATAAAGTACTAGTAAAGGAAAAGCAACTTACTTCACGCACTATAGCATATAATAGCTCAAGCGAGCTTGCCGGTGAATTCACGATCAGCATACGGGCCAATGAAGGAAAATCACTCAAGGAGATTGAGAGTGCAATAAATGAAGCTTTTGCCAGGTTCGAAAAGGACGGGATAACCGAGAAGGATGTTGAAAGGATCAAGGCTTCAAGTGAAAAGAGTTTTTATGATGGACTCAGCAGTGTCTATAACAAATCTCTCAGGCTTGCATATTATAATACTTTCCTTAACGATCCGGGGTTCATCGAAAAAGATATTGAAAATATCAAGGCTGTTACCCTCGATGAAATTGAAATGGTGTATAGAAAATATATTAAGGATAAGCCGCATATTGTTACAAGTTTTGTTCCTAAGGGACAGATAGCTATGATTGCAGACAATTCAGTTTCTGCTGGCGTTAAGGAAGAGAATATCAACGAAGCTACGAAGGTGGCGATCGCAGAAGAGGGCAAGGAGAATTTCCCGAAGACCCCTTCAACATTTGACCGTACCATTGAGCCTCCTGCCGGGCCCGAATCAGAGGTTAATGTCCCGAAAAGCTGGCATGCTGTCCTCTCAAACGGGATTAATGTTTATGGCATTGAGAATGAAGAGCTGCCACTTGTTGATATGAATATTGCAATTGATGGTGGCGTTTCGCAGGATGTAATTAGTCTTCCCGGTGTAGCTTCAATGGTTGCAAATGTCATGCCACAGGGAACGAAGAACAAAACTCCTGAAGAATTTGAAGAGGAAACCGAACTACTGGGATCAAGCATAAATATGTTTCCGGGACGTGAAGAGCTGACTTTGAGCTCCAGCATGCTTTCACGGAATTTTGACAAGACGGTTGCGCTGATAAAGGAGGTCCTTCTTGAGCCAAGATGGGATTCCGCGGAATTCAGAATGGCAAAAACAAGGATCAAAAACAGCATCATCCAGGCAATGGCCCAGCCCAGAAGCGTTGCATCCCTGAGTTTTCAGAAACTCGTTTATGGGAAGGATAATATTTTTGGATATAACTCTTACGGTACGCTGGAATCAATAGACAAATTTTCGATTGATGATCTTAAAGCCTGGTATGACAGGTGCTTCTCACCAAAAGTGACAAGGGTTCTGGTCGCCGGCAACGTCACAAAGGAACAGGTACTTAAAGCTCTTGAACCATTACTATCCGGATGGAAAGAAAAGGATGTCACATTCATTCATTACATAGTTCCGCCGGCACCTGAAAAATCCGCTATTTACTTTGCCGATATTCCGGGCTCTCGACAATCCGTGATCTATATCGGTTACCCGGCAATCTCCAGGTCAGATCCTGATTATGTAAAAGCCAGATTTATCAATTACAAACTCGGCGGAGCTTTCACGAGCATTCTTAACCAGATACTACGCGAGCAGAAAGGGTATACCTACGGAGCTTCCAGTTCTTTCCAGGAAATGAAAGGGATTGCGCCATTCATAGCATCATCGAGCGTAAGATCAGATGCAACCTTTGAATCTGTGAAGATATTCAAGGCTGAGATGGAGAAATTCAGGAACGGCTTATCGGATTCAGATCTTCAATTTGTCAAAAACTGCATGCTGCGGTCAGATGCTCTTCGTTTTGAAACCAATGATGCAAAGGTAGGCATGCTCGCTACTATGACCAAATACGGATTGCCGGAAGATTATATCAAGCAAGAAGATAATATAATCAGGAATATGACTGTTGAAGATTCAAAAGCGATTGCAGAAAAGTACATTAATCCCGACAAAATGTATTATGTCGTTGTCGGAGATGCAGCTACACAGGCAAAACCTCTTGAAAAAATAGGATTCGGGCCGTTGGAATTTATTAAAAAATAAGGAATATCTTAACTGAATTAATCTGCGTCAATCTGCGCAATCCGCGGGAGAAAAGAAATTTCACGCTGATTGCTCTGATTTTCGCAGATTTTATTTGCCTGTCATATTTAAAGAGGCTACGTAATAGTTCGGATCGACGACAATTACTGCATTGGTTACTCCAAGGTCGACACTGTTGAACCATGTTGTCGGTTCTATTTTCATTTCTTTTCCGGAGACATATATTTTCAAAGGCATATTGAATCCGGAAACGCAGTTATTCCAGCGGAAATTCAGTTTGGTTCCTTTTATGAAATACTCAAAGACAGGGATCCGTATATCCCTCAGGTATTGATCAAATACAGGCTTGAGATTCCGGCCTGTTTTTTCGCTGAGATAATTCTCAATTTGCGATCCTTTCACGACCAGATGATAAAAATCCCGGTTCATCCCGCGCAGGATCGCTCTCCATTTCTCGTCGTCACCGACGATCTGGCGAATAGTGTGGAGCATGCTTCCACCCTTGTAATACATATCTCCCGATCCGCTGTTATTGACATTATATATACCTATGATTGGTTTGTCATTCCTGATATTCTGACGGCAACCAAGGACATATTCTGTACCAGCCTCCTTACCATAATAGTACTCCACAAAAAGGGATTCGGAATAATTTGCAAAGCTTTCGTGTATCCACATATCTGCCATATCCTCATATGTGATGCTGTTTGCGNNTTATAACCATTGCCATAGGTCACCGAGCTTTGGTGCTCCATGCCCAGATAGGGCACCTCGACAAGCTTGTATCCATCTTCATAAAAGGGGTATGGTCCGAACCAGTGCTCAAAGGCGGTAAGCATCATCGGTGCCTGCTTAAACTGCTCTTTGGCTTTATCAAGGTTCTCTTTCAAAACATAATAATTGCAGTCGAGGTTACCCTTCTCGCCCTTGAAAACTTCCGAAAAATGAGCGTAGTCTGCAATATTGATATTGACGCCATAATTATCTATCGGATTTGCCACGAACCAGTTATATGTCGTAGTCTTATTCTTCTGTTTAACGACGCTTCTTAACCTTCCGTTAGATACATCCATAACGCCAGCTGGAACATTAACGCTTATCAGCATGCTGTCGGGCTCGTCGTACATATGATCCTTGCAGGGCCACCAGAGACTTGCCCCGTCGCCCTGGCAGGTTGATGCAACAAAAGGCATATTATTTTTATCCCTTTTCCAGGTTATACCTCCCTCCCATGGCGGCCGGAGCGATATTTTCGGCTTCCCTCCATAGCTAAGAATAAGCGAATAGATTTTCCCCGGTTCCTGGCTCTCTGCCATATGGATCCAGTATACATTCCCCTCGCGATTGAAAACCAGTTCCTTTCCGTTCTGAATTGCCTTGAAAAGGTTCAGCGGTTCCTGAAGGTCGATCTGCATAACTGAAGCACCCTTTAAAGCTTTGTAAACCACCGTGTTTGTTCCGAATATTGTACTGTCCGATGGATTTACCTTAATGTCGAGATGGTAAAACTTAAGGTCCCACCACGCCCTTTCAGGTGTTATCGATCCCCTGAGGGAATCCTGCCTGGTAAATTGTATTTGCGATGGAGGAATATACTGTGCTTCTGCTGGAATACTTATCGAGAAAATTAAAAGAGCTGAAGCGATAAAAAGGGAAGACTTTGACATATTTTAATTTCTTAAGATAAAAGACAAAAGTAATAAGTAATACGTAATAAGTTGAGAAGTGAAACTACAAAATTCTGCTCTATGGAGTAAAAGTAAAAAGGAAAAAGTGAAGAGGAAGAATAAAGAGTTAGTATTTTTGTTCAAATTATCTACTTTAAAAAAAAATACAAATATAGACTGACATGAAACGAATATCGATTTTTGCGTTCTTTTTGATGGGGATGATCTGCGTATCGCTGGGTCAGAATGCTCCACGCACTCGTGAATCATTTAATGAAGGCTGGAAATTTGTCAGGTATTTCAATGCTGCAAATGAAGCCGTAGCCACTGACAGGGAGCCTGCAGGGTTGGAGATGCCCGCAGTAAATGACAATGCATGGCGAACTGTAGACGTGCCTCATGACTGGGCAATAGAAGGCCCTTTCAATGATTCTCTTGAAAATAACACTGGTTTGCTTCCATGGAAAGGCATCGGATGGTACAGGAAACATTTTACAATCAGCAACAATGATAAAGGAAAACGGATCTATGTTGATTTCGACGGGGCCATGGCCAATGCAAAAGTATGGCTTAACGGGAAATATGTCGGTGAATGGCCTTATGGATATACTTCATTCAGGCTTGACCTCACTCCTTATGTAAATATCGGAAAGGAGAACCTCATAGCAGTAAGGCTCGACACGAAGAACTGGGATTCGCGCTGGTACCCGGGAGCAGGCCTTTATCGTAACGTATGGCTTGTTAAAACCACCCAGGTTCATGTTGTTCTGAACGGACTTTACTGCACGGCTCCCGAGATTAAAAAGGAACAGGCAGCGCTTGAGGTGCAGGCAGAGATTGAAAACAATCTCAATGAACCTGCCCCTGTTACTGTGAATGCAACTGTTTATAAGCTAGATAATAAACAACAGCCTACTGGCGAGCCGGTTGTAAAAACCGGGAATATCAAAGCATTGATACCTGCTGCATCAAGGCACAATTTTGTTCTTGGAATGTACGTAAAGAACCCTGTTTTATGGGATCTTGAGAATCCTGAACTTTACAAAATAGTTGTCAATGTTTACAAAGGAGATGAAGCAGCAGATGTGGTTGAAACAAACTTCGGATTCAGAACGCTCAATTTTACTGCAAGAGAAGGTTTTTATCTCAACGGGAAAAGAGTAAATGTAAATGGAGTTTGCAACCATCACGATCTCGGCGCCCTTGGTTCTGCATTCAATATCAGAGCTGCAGAGCGTCAGCTCGAACTGCTTAAGGAAATGGGATGCAATGCGATCAGGACAAGTCATAACCCTCCTGCACCGGAGCTCCTTGATCTCTGTGATAAGCTTGGATTCCTTGTTATGGATGAGGCATTTGACGCGTGGATAACTCCAAAGAAACCTCTTGACTACAATAAATTCTTCAGTGCCTGGGTTGAAGAAGATCTGAAGACACTGGTTCGTCGCGATAGAAACCATCCTTCCGTCTTTCTCTGGAGCATTGGCAACGAGGTAAACGATCAGGATAAGCCTTCCCTGGCACTTGGACTGAACAGAATCGTTAAATCAGAAGATGTGACCCGTCCTGTGACCTCGGCGTGCAACTGGGGTGGATCAGGGACAAACGGATTCCAGAAATCCCTCGATGTTTTCGGTATAAATTATAACCTTGAGAACTATCAAAAGTTCTTTGCCCTTACCGACAATGCAAATCTTGCATTCTTCTCATCTGAATCAGCATCAACGATAAGTTCAAGGGGAGAATATTATTTCCCGGTGGTTCAGGGTGATCTTCTTAACAATCTTCCCGGAAAAGGGATATTCCAAATAAGCTCCTATGACCTTGCTTACCCCGGATGGGCTACTACACCCGACCAGCAATGGACCCTGATGGATAAATTCCCGGCCACTTTCGGTGAATTTGTATGGACGGGGTTTGATTACATTGGTGAATCTACACCTTATTATGATGATATCACCGACCTGAAATACGCAAGGAACGAGAGAAAAAAAGAGGCTCTGAATCAATGGCTCGAGAAGCTTGGCACGCAGGAGATCCCATCCCGAAGCAGTTACTTTGGCATTTTTGACCTGGCCGGATTTAAAAAAGACAGGTTCTGGCTTTACCAGTCGAAGTGGAGACCTGAACTGCCAATGGCACATATCCTGCCTCACTGGAACTGGCCTGAAAGAAAAGGACTCGTTACTCCGGTCTTTGTTTACACTTCAGGCGATGCTGCAGAATTATTTCTGAATGGCAAATCGCTTGGAATGAAAAAGAAGGGTGAGCTTGAATATCGCCTCAGATGGGATGATGTTGTTTACCAACCTGGTGAATTAAAGGTGATATCTTATAAAAATGGCCAGAAATGGGCCGAAGATGCTGTTAAAACTACCGGAAAGGCATACCAGCTTTCAATGTCAGCCGACAGGCCTGTAATTTCGGCCGATGGTAAAGATTTGACCTTCGTGACTGTAAAGATTGAAGATAAGGATAAATTAATGGTTCCTCGCAGCGATAACCAGCTCGATTTCAGCATTGAGGGACCAGGCAGGATTGTTGCAACCGATAACGGAGAT
>PMIG01000204.1 GCA_003157055.1 Bacteroidales bacterium
AGCATGTCGGGATCGTTCCAGTGACCAGGTCCGGCATATTTTGCAAGGTCTTTCTGCTGGTTTAAGATGTTTATCATGCTGTTCCATGAATCGTCAATATCACCTGTTGTGCGCCAGAGATTACCGACTGCCCCGGCCCATTCCCATGGTTTGTTTGCTCCCCACTCGCAAAGGCTGAAAACTATAGGTCTCCCTGCAGTGAAAAGGGCATCACGCATGTTGGTATATGATGATTTTGCATCCTGGGTGGTTGTGTTGCACCAGTCATATTTCAGGTAATCAACACCGTACTTTGCATATGTTCTGGCATCCTGGTACTCATGGCCCAGGCCTCCGGGACGTCCCTGGCATGTTGCTTTGCCGGCACAGGAATAGATCCCGAATTTAAGACCTTTTGAATGGATATAATCAGCAACATATTTCATTCCATGTGGGAAACGATCCTTGTCAGCAATTATTTCTCCATTCTCATCACGCGAAATCTGCCAGCAATCGTCAATGACAATATACTCGTAACCGGCATCTTTCATTCCACTGCTTACCATGGCATCGGCCATCTGCATTATAAGGCTCTCGCTGACATTGCAATTGAATTTATTCCAGCTGTTCCATCCCATGGGTGGAGTCTTGGCCAGCTGGTCATACTTCTGTGCAGGGCTGTCTATGAACAAAAAAAGAGCTGCAAGAAACAGAATATATTTTTTCATGTTTTAGAATTTAATTATAGTGAAACAGATCAGAACAAAATTATCATCATCTTTTCAATAAGCAAAGGATTTTCAGCAATATATAAGCCCGGAAATCTTAAAAATCCTTAATCGGGATTATCCTGCAACCTTTTTGTCAGAAATTGGAGACTATAAGAAACAAGGGAAGGTTGTTTTCTCATTTGATTAATTAATTTTGTCTATACAGCTTATATTTTAACATATGCCGCAGGAAAACCATCTTCTTCAGAAAAGAGTAAATCTGTTCGACGGGATATCAATTGTTGCCGGGGCTATGATTGGATCCGGTATATTCATTGTGAGCGCTGATATTGCCAGGAATGTAGGATCGCCCGGATGGTTAATGGTGGTATGGCTCATAACCGGGGTAATAACGGTTATCGGAGCACTGAGCTATGGTGAGCTGGCTTCGATGATGCCTCATGTCGGAGGACAATATGTATATCTGAGAGAATCTTATCATCCGCTGATCGGATTCCTTTTTGGGTGGACAACCTTTTTGGTTATTCAGTGCGGCTCCATAGCAGCTGTAGCTGTGGCCTTTGCTAAGTTCAGCGGAGTTCTCTTCCCGTGGATAGCAGACAAGAACATTCTTCTGCATATAGGTCATCTGAAGATCAGCAGCACCATGGTCGTGGCAATTGTAATGATCTCCTTCCTCACATGGCTCAATACAAGAGGGATAGTGACTGGCAAAACGGTCGTGAACATCTTTTCCTCAACCAAGGTGATAGCACTTCTTGGTTTTATCGTGATCGGTATTTTTGCTACAAAAGGGTTAGGATCCCTTCAGATAAACAAAGAAGTGTTCTGGAATGCCGGCCGTGTAGGTCCTGGTAATCAGATTATTCCGTTGGCGGGATTTACTCTCATCACTGCGGTTGGAATGGCCCTTGTAGGGTCACTCTTTTCAGCAGACGCCTGGTATAATGTTACCTATATTTCTGGTGAGGTTATCAATCCGAAAAAGAATGTTCCTCTCAGTCTTATTTTTGGAACTATCATTGTTTCAATATTATACATGATAATAAATTTCGTTTATATCAAGATTTTGCCCCTTTCAGGTTCTCCTGACGGAGCCAATGTCCTGAGCAGGGGAATTCAATATGCGACCGACGACAGGGTTGCCACATCGGCTATGAGCGTTGTTTTTGGCGATTACGCAGCCATAATCATGGCGATCTTCATCATGATAAGCACATTCGGGTGTGATCATAGTCTCATAATGGCAGGTCCAAGGGTCTATTATGCCATGGCAAAGGATGGTCTGTTTTTCAAAAAGGTAGGCAGCCTGAATAAAAAAGGTGTGCCTGCTTTTGCCCTTATTATTCAGGGTATATGGTCAATACTCCTTTGCTTATCAGGAACATATAACAACCTGCTTGATTATGTAATATTTGCTGTTTTGCTATTCTTTACATTGACCATCCTGGCAATCTTTATTCTTAGGAAGAAAAGACCTGATATTGAAAGACCCTATAAAGCATTCGGTTATCCGATTATACCAGCTATATATATTCTGACAACAATTACCATAATGGTTATTCTTCTCATCTACAAACCGGATTACACTTTCCCGGGGTTGTTAATAGTTCTTTTAGGAATTCCTGTATTCTTCCTTTGGAAAAAATATAATAGGAACGGGAATGAAATACAAAAATCAGATCTGGATTTTTAATTGTTTAATAATAAGTTTTCAGCATAAAGCGTTAAGTGTTTTACTTTAGAATTATTACACATTCAATTGAAAGGACTAGCTTTAAAATCAACAATAATATTATTATGTCTTTCACAGTCAGGCATATTTGGTCAGAACTGGGATATCAATCTGTTAAAACATATTAATCTGGATCGAAACAAATTACTCGATGGTGCTTTCCGTTTTGTGACCAATTCTGCCGGACCTGTTGCTTTTGGAGTGCCTGTGATAATCTGCGGAACCGGATTTATTAAACATGATTCTCTTATTGTCAGAAATTCTTTGAATATAGGTTCTGCTTTAGTTGTAACCGTGATTATTACCACTGTAGCTAAATATACAGTAAACCGGACAAGACCTTTTATAAAATACCCATATATTGAAAAAGAGGCAGCTGGCGGAAGCCCGTCATTTCCCTCAGGGCATACATCTGAAGCTTTTGCGTTTGCAACTTCAGTAAGTCTCTCTTATCCAAAGTGGTATGTTATTGCTCCTTCTTTTTTATGGGCCGGCGCAGTCGGATATTCCAGGATGGATCTTGGAGTTCATTATCCATCTGATGTTTTAGCTGGTGCAATAATAGGTTCAGGTTGTTCCTGGATAACTTTCAAAGTAAACCAGAGACTTTACAATAGACCAGGTAGAAATAAAAGAGCGGCTATTTAAATAAGAACTTATGTATCCGGCTAAGTTTGCAGAAAGAATCAGAAACCAGAAATACATTGACGCTTTTTCTCTTGAGGAAGCATTAAACAGACCATCTCCTGTAAGCATTAGAATCAATCCCGGAAAATGGAAAGGAACTCCAATAAGTTCATCACCTGTTTCATGGTCAGATTATGGATATTATCTGGATACCAGACCTTTATTTACTTTTGACCCGCTATTTCATTCGGGATGTTACTATCCTCAGGAAGCT